>PWZW01000030.1 GCA_003567255.1 Puniceicoccaceae bacterium
ATGAATAACACCGCCATCGCCAGCCGCTGGAACGCCGACCTAATTGACGAAAACTATGCCATCTGGCAGAAATCGCCGGAAACGCTCGACCCCGAGTGGCGCGCTTTTTTTGAGGGTTTTGCACTCGCCCAGAGCGGCACCAACGGATCCTCGAGAACCCCCGAATCCAAAAGTTCGGGTGAAAACGAACGGCGGCGCAGCGGGGGTACCCGTCTCATTGGTGCGCTCTACGCATACCGGTCAATTGGTCACACCATTGCGATGATCAACCCGTTGATCAAAGAGCGACCGGAAAATCCCCGTCTGGACCTGGACCGTCTGGGATTTGACGAAAGCGAACTGGGGGATGTTTACTTCACCGGGAACTACCTCAACGGGGTGGACATGAGCGTTGGCGAGGTCATCGAGCGCCTGCGGAAGACTTACTGCGGTGCCGTGGGCACAGAGTATCTGCACATCCAGGAAACGCCGAAGCGGCGTTGGATTCAGGCCCGGATCGAGCCAGACTGCTTTGAGCCACAATTCACGACAGACGAAAAACTCGAAATCGCGCGTTCCATTCTGCGGGCTGAGGCCTTCGAAAACTTTCTACAAACCCGCTACGTTGGCCAAAAACGATTCTCCCTGGAAGGGGGGGAAAGCTTAATGGCGTGTATCGACACGATCTTTAACCGATGTGAGAAAAACAAGGTTAAGGAAATTGTCATGGGTATGGCTCACCGCGGTCGACTCAACATGCTGGCCAATGTTTTTGGAAAGTCCTTCGAGTACATTTTTCGCGAGTTTTCGGAAAACTACATTCCGGACGCCGCCCACGGAGACGGCGATGTAAAATACCACCTCGGATATGAGACCACACGAACCACGGATTCCGGATACGAAGTAGAATTTTGCCTTTCTGCGAATCCCAGCCACCTGGAAGCGGTCAACCCTGTGGTTGAGGGAAAGACCCGAGCCCGGCAACGTATCCGTGGCGATTTGGAGCGTAAAGAAGTCTTGCCCCTCCTTATCCACGGGGATGCGGCCATCGCCGGGCAAGGAATCACGGCCGAAGTTTTTAATTTTTCAAAACTCAAAGGTTATCGGACCGGCGGGACGATCCACATCGTCATCAACAACCAAATCGGCTTCACCACAGATCCGACGGATGCGCGATCCAGCCGCTATTGCACGGACGTTGCCAAGATCATTGAAGCTCCCGTCTTCCACGTAAACGGAAATGATCCCCTCGCGGTGGCGATGGTTTGCCAAGTCGCTTTTGACTACCGCCAAACTTTTGGAGAAGACGTCGTGATCGACCTTCTCTGCTGGCGGAAGCACGGGCACAATGAATCTGACGAACCTGCCTTCACCCAGCCCCTGCTTTACAAAAAAATCAGCCAAATCCCACCGATCGGTGAAGCCTTCGCTCGTGCGCTCATTGACAGCGGAGAAGTCACCGAAGAGCAAATTGACGAACTGATCGAGCCGTACAAAAAGCGACTGGACAGCGCCTTTGAAGCAGTGAAGGCAGACGAGGCAAAAAACGGGAGCTTTGATATTTTCGAGGAGTCCACGGCAACGCCCCAGCCCGACTTCAACTTCACCTCTCCGGCCACCAAGGTCTCCGAAGCGACCTTGAAAGATGTCGCCAAAAAGCTGACCACTATCCCGAAAGACCTCAACGCCAACCGGAAGATTGTGCGGCAGTTGCAAACCAAATGGAAGCTCTACAAGGAAGACGCCGGGATAGACTGGGGCTTTGCCGAAGCATTGTCCTTCGGAACCTTACTCATCGAAGGCACGCCGGTTCGCCTCAGCGGACAAGACAGTGAGCGCGGCACCTTTAGCCACCGTCACTCGGCCCTCTACGACGTGGAAACCCGCGAGCGCTACGTCCCACTGCTCAACCTCAGCGACGGCCAAGCGCAGTTCTGCGTGCACAACTCGCTTTTGTCCGAAGCTGCAGTGCTGGGATTTGATTTTGGATACAGTCTCGACTATCCGAAAATGCTTTGCCTGTGGGAGGCACAATTTGGAGACTTTGTGAACGGAGCACAGGTCATCATCGACCAATTCATCACCAGCAGCGAGTCCAAGTGGGGACGCTTGAGTGGCTTGGTGATGCTCTTGCCCCACGGCTACGAAGGTCAGGGTCCGGAGCACTCTTCGGCCCGCATGGAGCGCTTTTTACAAGCGTGTGCGGAAGACAACATCCAAGTTTGTAACTTGAGTACTCCCGCACAATACTTCCACGCCCTTCGCCGTCAGATGAAGCGAGAGTTCCGCAAGCCGCTGATCATCATGTCGCCGAAGAGCCTGCTTCGGCACAAAGCCTGCGTCTCAAAAATCGCAGCCTTCACCGAGGGAGATTTTGAAACCGTCATTGACGATCCTAAACAACCTAAAAAAGCAAAACGGGTCATCCTGTGTTCGGGCAAGGTTTACTATGATTTAGAGGCCCGGCGGGAAGAGGAAACCTCAACCGACACGGCCATCATCCGCGTTGAACAAATGTACCCACTGAACACGGAAAGGCTGGAAGCTTTGGTCTCTCAATACAAGTCGGCAAAGACTTTTGTCTGGTGCCAGGAAGAGCCCAAAAACATGGGTGGCTGGACTTACATCGAACCAAGACTACGCGAAACTTTTGGCTGTGATTTCACGTACGTCGGACGCAAGCCTTCGGCCAGTCCTGCAGTAGGGGCGCTCGCCATGCACAAGCGCCACCAAGCCAGAATCGTTAACGAAGCCCTCGGACTGTCCTAAAAAGCGAACTTCCCGTCTTTCATTCAATAACCTTAATTTCCAACACAGCGCACCAACGCAAAACGTAATATGGCGACAGCAATCAAAATTCCGGCAATGGGAGAATCCATCAGCAGCGGCATTCTCGCTGCCTGGCACGTAAAAGACGGCGACTACGTCGAAAAAGGCCAGACTATCTTTGAACTGGAGACTGATAAAATCACCTCCGAAGGGAACGCAGAGGAGAGCGGGGTCATCAGCCTGAAAGTTGCGGAGGGAGACGAAGTCGACGTCGGGCAGGTCGTGGCGGAAATCGACACGGAAGCGAAGGGTGAGGCAAAGGCAGAACCCGCCGATAAGCCCAAATCAGCAACAGAGGCTAAAGAAACTTCCGAAAGTAAGAGCGAGGAAAACGATCAAAAAGCGGCGACAGCTAAGGCTTCGGAGAATGACACGCTATCGCCCGCAGCCCGCCGGGCAGCCGAGGAAACTGGGGTCGATCCGAGCTCCGTGGATGGCTCCGGAAAAGATGGCCGAGTGACGAAAGCAGACATCCTGAACGCGGCGGAAAAACCGCAAAGCGCTCCGGCAAAGGCAACTCCGGAAAAAACGGTTTCTGCCACCACCTCCACATCGAAAGCCACAGCGGGTGAGCGTGAGACGCGAAAGAAGATGAGTCCTCTGCGCCGGAAGATAGCCGAGCGGCTCGTTTCCGCCACTCAGGAAGCGGCCTTGCTCACGACCTTTAACGAGGTGGATATGGGCGCGGTCATGGAGCTTCGCAAAAAGCATCAAGACAAATTTGTCGATCGCCACGGTGTAAAACTCGGTTTCATGTCTTTCTTTGTGAAGGCGGTGACCCACGCGCTGCAGGCCGTACCCGCGGTAAATGGACGCATTGAGGGCGATACGATCGTCAGCAATCACTACTTCGACATTGGCGTTGCTGTCGGCACGGACAAGGGGCTCATGGTCCCCACAGTGAGAGACTGTGAATCCAAAACCTTTGCACAGATCGAACAGGACATCCTGAACTACGCTAAAGCAGCACGGGATGGTAAAATCAAGATGGACGACCTGCAGGGTGGTGTCTTTACCATCTCGAACGGCGGGATTTACGGCTCGATGCTGAGTACCCCCATCATCAACTACCCGCAACCAGCCATTCTTGGGTTGCACAACATCCAGCAGCGACCCGTCGTCCGCAATGGCGAGATTGTGGCCCGTCCCATGATGTACCTTGCGCTAAGTTACGACCATCGATTGATCGACGGCAAGGAAGCGGTTACCTTCCTGATCAAGGTTAAAGAAGCCATTGAAGATCCCGCCAGCCTGCTCTTCGACCTTTAACGTCCCCAACCGCTCCAGGCCGCACGCCAAAAACAAGCGTATCCATTTACAAATAACTGTTTCAAAGAGAGTATTTCCATGTCATCAGAAAAGCACTTCGACGTAATCATAATCGGCTCTGGTCCCGGAGGTTATGTGGCCGCGATCCGCTCGGCCCAACTCGGCTTTAAAACTGCCTTGGTGGAAAAAGACGCTCACCTCGGAGGTACTTGTCTCAACGTAGGGTGCATCCCCAGCAAGGCGCTCCTCCACTCCACCGAGCAGTACCACTTTGCTGCCCATCAAGCGAGTGAGCATGGTATCGAAATCGAGAAGATTTCGATCAACGTCGGTAAGCTGATGGAAAAGAAATCGAAGGTTGTCGACCAACTGAGAGGCGGCGTCGCCCATCTGGTGAAGAAGCGCAAAATCACCGTATTCAAAGGAAAGGGCAAATTTAAGAAAGATGGCGGCATTTCCATCGAAGGTAAGGAAAGCGCGGAAATCAGCGCAGATCACACCATTATCGCCACGGGCTCGCAGGTCGTGGAATTGCCCTTCCTGAAATTTGACGGCGAGCAAATTGTAAGCAGCGACCAAGCCATCGCCTTTAAAGAAGTGCCCAAGCGCCTCGCCGTAGTGGGCGCCGGAGCCATAGGCTTGGAGTTGGGTAGCGTCTGGTCCCGCCTCGGAAGTAAAGTGGATGTGGTTGAATTTATGCCGCAAATCGCCTCCACTTTTGACAGCGACATTGCAAAACAGGCAGAGCGCATCTTCAAAAAACAAGGCCTTGCATTTCATCTCGGGACGAAGGTCACCGGGTTCCGAAAAGCGAAGGACCACGTCATCCTTGAAGCCGAAAAAGACGGCAAAACGGTGGAAATCGAGGCAGATAAGATACTTGTTTCCGTGGGGCGCAAACCCTACACCGAAGGCCTTGGCTTGGACGCTGTGGGCATCGAACTGGACGACAAGGGCCGCATCAAAACGGACAAGCATTTTAAGACGAACGTAAAGGGCATCTACGCCATTGGCGACGTGATTGCTGGCCCGATGCTCGCACACAAGGCCGAAGAGGAAGGCGTCGCTTGCGTCGAACTCATTGCTGGCAAGGCGGGGCATGTAAACTACGGAGTGATTCCCAACGTCATCTACACCGAACCAGAAATTGCCA
>PWZW01000029.1 GCA_003567255.1 Puniceicoccaceae bacterium
ATGTAAATAAAACAGATATATATTTTAGTTTTTTAGATTGCCGAGAGGGGGGGCAGGTTTTGTGCTTACGGACTTTTACTCTTTTGTTTCATGTACCTCAAAGAGATCGTCCTTTCTGGTTTTAAAAGTTTTGCTGATCGTACGCGCTTGGATTTGCAGCGCGGGGTAACCGCAGTGGTCGGTCCAAATGGTTGTGGTAAAAGCAATATCGTGGATGCACTGCGCTGGGTACTTGGCGAACAAAGTGCCAAGGCGCTACGCGGTGGTTCCATGCAGGACGTCATTTTTGAAGGGACGGAAAAGCGACGCGGATTGGGTTTATGCGAGGTTGCGCTCACTTTTGGCGACTGCGAAAAATCTCTTGGTACCGCCTTTAATGAGGTAGAGGTTTCGCGGAAGGTGACTCGGGATGGAGGTAGCGATTACTACATCAACGGAAAGGTCTCGCGGCTGAAAGATATCCAACGGCTATTCGCGAATACTGGAGTGGGGCGGGTGTCTTATTCGTTCATGGTCCAGGGACAGATTGACCAGATACTTTCGACCAATCCAGCGGAGCGAAGGACTATTTTTGAAGAGGCTGCCGGTATCACGCTGTATAAAAGCCAACGGAAGGAAGCGATGGGCAAGTTGTCGCTGGTGGAAACAAACCTGAATCGGGTGACCGATGTGATTGATGAGATCAGTCGCCAGATTGGCTCGCTCAAAAGGCAAGCCTCCAAGGCCCTTCGTTACCAAAGAATCAAGCATCGATTAACGCATCTGGACTTGGCGTTTAGCGCACATCGGCACCAGAATCTACAGAAAAGTATTCAGGTTTTGGCCAATCAAGCAGCTGAGGTGAGGCGAGATCTGAATAAAGTGGAGGCTGCCCTTGCAACCGGAGAAAACGAATTAGGGCTTTTGAAGGCGGCCAGAGCGGAAGCGTTTGAGGCGATGCAAATTGCGCAGCAGCGCGTTTATGAGCTGCGCTCTGGTAAGGAAAAGGCGGAAGCCGAGGCAAAGATGGCAGAGGTGCGAAAGCAGGATCTGCAAGGTCGGATAGACGCTTTTGGCAAAGAAATTGAAAGTCTGGAGGAGCAGCGGGAAAATTTGTCCGTCCGGGCCCGCAGTGAGGCGGAGAGTAAACAGATGCAACTGGGGATTGTTGACGACTCGGACCGCATCTTTAAAGAACGCACCGCCGATTTGGTCCGCAGTCAGGAGTTGTTGTCAAAACTGGAAAACGATTTTCAGCAGCGCAGACAAACTCTGCTTGAGGCGGAGAACCGAATCACCAGAGCCCGTTCTCGGGCGACTACCCTGGAGGTGGATCTTCGATCTTTTCAGGTGAAATACAGCGGGCTCCGAGATAGTCTTTCCGAGCTTGAGGCAGGTATGCCTAGTTTGGAAAAACGACGTGAGGAGCTGGCTTTGCTCCTTGAAAAAAAGCGGGGTGCGCAAGCAAAACTAGAAGGTGACCTCGCCGCAGGTCGGGAAAACGCGAAGGAACTCGGGAGCACCTTGAAGGCCTTACAGCAGACCATCCAGGAAGCGGATCGCGAGTTGGCGAAAAAAAGTGCTCAAGTAGGCATTCTAGAAAATCTCCAGGCGAAATTCGAGGGTTTTGGTGAAGGTGCCAAGGCAATTCTCGGAGGAAAACTCAATGGCTTTGCCGCCGAAGACTCCCTGGCAGTCCTTTCGCGTGGAATCAAGGTGCAGAAAGCTTACTCCAAGGCTTTGGAAACGCTTTTGGGAACCGCGCTGGAGGCCATACATGTGGGACCAAGCAAGCACGCGCTGTCGATTATTGACGAATTGAAGGAGCGTACATTGGGACGGGCGTGCTTACAGATTACCCTTGGGTCAGCGAAGGAAGCGTCGGCCGAGATTGATCTGCCGGATGGTTTGATCGCTGCGCTTAGCGTAGTTTCTGCGCGGAATGCGCACTTAAGCGCACCCTTGGAAAAGCTTTTGGATTCCTGTTATTTCGCAGATTCTGCGAAGGACTTTATTGCGTTCTGGAAGGCAAATCCCGGGTTTACCTTTACATTTGTTGCCACCGCGGACGGGGTGCTTATTGACGCGCGTGGTTTGATCTATGGTGGAGAATCCTCGGGCAAGCCATCTTCGAGCATGCTGGATCGCGAAGCTGAAATCGAACGGCTGAGAGAGGAGATCAATGCGGAAAAAGAAGGACTGAAGCGGCTCCATGACGAAGCTGGCGAAATTGATAGTCAGCGCGATGAAGCAGAGGTGCAGGTTGAGCGGATTCGAAAGACGTTGGGAGAGCTTAACTCAGAGGTATCCGGGTTGGTTGCTGAGGAGCGCAGTGAGCGGCAGCGCTTGGAAAGCTTGGAGAAGCAAAAGCAAGGATACGAGACCCAGATGGAGCGGCTTGAATCCTCCAGGGCGGAGGCGACGGAGTCTCTCGACAAGGCCAAAGCGGAATTACTGAGTGCAGAAGAGGGGTTGAAATCAGAGAAGGACCGCGGAACCACTCTTGAGGATGAAATTGTGAAGGCACGGGAAGCGCGTGACGCACGCCGGGAGTCAGTGGCTGATGTTCGCCTTGAATTGGCAGAAAAGAAACAAAGACTGCAGTCTTTGGACCGTGCGCTCGGTGAGGTGGAGCGAGAGAGTGCCAGTCTAAATCAGCGCATCACCAGTCGTCGTCAGGAAATCGACGCCTTAAACGAGCAAATTGGAGGTCTTGAAGAAACCGGATTGTCTCAAAAAGGAAGAGCCGCAGAGGTCGAAAAGACGCTTGAGGTGACACTTGAGCAGTTAGCGCAACAACGTGCGCACTTGGAGAAGGCTGATAAGGAACTTGAAGCCTTGGATGGGGCCTTGAGTGGAGACCGGGCCAAAGAGCGTGAATTTGACCAAATCCTCAACAAGAAAGAAGTGCGCCTTGCCGAGGAGCGTTCGCAGCGGAGCTTTCTTGAGGAAAATGTCCGTTCTGAGTATGGGCTTGAGTTAGAGGAAATTTCCTGGAAAGCCCAACTATGGAAAGCGGAAGTTGAATTCGCGAAGCGGGTGAATCTGGATGAACTTGATGATCCGGATAAGTTGCAAACACAGCCCAAAGACGAACGAGGTGAACCCACGGCAGCGGATTTGCAGGCGATGGATGAAACCGATTGGGAAAGTGTGGAGGCTGAGGTCCGCGACCTCAAGGGGCGCCTTGCTTCCATGGGTCCGGTGAACTTGGATGCGATCGCCGAGTATGCCGATTTGAAGGAGCGGTATGATTTCCTTCGAGGTCAAAGTGAAGATTTATGGAATTCCAAGAACGCCTTGGTCGAGGCGATTGATGAGATCAACGCAACCTCGCAAAATCTCTTCAAAGATACCTTCGACCAGATTCGTAAGAATTTTCAATACACCTATGAAAAGCTTTCCGGAGGGGGCGATGCTGATTTGAAGCTGGTGGATTCGGAAGATCCTTTGGAGTCTGGGATCGAAATCATCGCGCGGCCTCCGGGCACTCGATTGCACAACATCACACTGCTTTCCGGCGGACAACGCACCATGGCGGCGGTCGCGATGCTCTTTGCTATTTATTTGGTTAAGCCGAGTCCTTTCTGTGTTTTGGACGAAATTGATGCTGCTTTGGATGATGCAAACATCGGTCGGTTTTGTGAAGTTTTGCACGGGTTCACTGCGCGTTCTCAGTTTTTGATTATTACCCACAACAAGCGGACCATCTCCAACGCGGATACGGTCTTTGGGGTAACCATGCCGGAAAAAGGGGTGTCGCGCCTGCTTTCCATGCGGTTCAACGAAGATAAAAACCGTGCTGAGCCAGTAGCTCCCGTAGCGGGGGTTTAATCGCAGTGCAGGGCAGATCCTACAAATAATGATAGCACTAAAACTCGATCTTCTGCTGCTTCTCTACATTTCGATCGGGATGGTGCTCATCTTCGGGCTTTGGTTCTATTATGACCGGAGGGATAAACAACGATTTGAGCACCGGAATCGAAAAGTGATTTTCCACTGTATCAAATGCGGTGCGGTATACACTGGTCCGCTCGGCACGGAAACTGCACAATGTCCTCACTGTAATTTCAAAAACAGTCGTCTCCGATTCTAAACTTTTCTGTTGAAGCAGCACTACGGCTGCGCGCAGATTCACCATATTAAAATAATGAAAGACAAAACCTCCAGCCAGACACAAGACGTGATCGCAGTTCTCGACTTCGGTTCCCAGTACACGCAGGTCATTGCCCGACGAATCCGTGAGTGTAATGTGTATTCAAAAATCTATCCCTTTAACACAAAGGCTTCCGTTCTAAAGAAGCAGGGAGTCAAAGGAGTGATTCTCTCGGGAGGACCCTCTTCTGTGTTGACGAAGGGGTCGCCCCGGCCTGATGCAAAAGTATTTGAACTGGGAGTTCCGGTGTTGGGGATTTGTTATGGCATTCAGCTGATGGCTCACATGCTGGGCGGCGGGAGTGTCGCAAAAAGTCCGCAGCGTGAGTTTGGGCATGGCACGCTGAAAATAGGCAAAAAGAGCCCTTTATTCGAAGGACTTCCCAAGACGCTCAACGTTTGGAATTCGCACGGGGATCGGATTGATACCTTGCCGAAAGGATTTTCGCCAATTGCGGCGACGGAAAATTCCTCCTTTGCAGCAATCGAAGACCGCAAACGGGGGTTTTACGGGCTCCAATTTCACCCCGAGGTAGCACACTCCGAATTGGGTATTGAGCTGCTCAGAAACTTTTTGTGCAAAATTTGCGGGGCGGAGGCAAATTGGTCGATGTCTGAGTACATAGAACGCAAAGTTGAGGAAATTAGAGAAACTGTAGGGAAAGACCGCGTCATTCTTGGTTTGAGCGGGGGAGTTGACTCCTCGGTGGCTGCCGCGCTAATCCACCGGGCGATCGGAAAGCAGCTGACTTGTGTGTTTGTGGATAACGGGCTTTGCCGCCTGCATGAGCGCGAACAAGTCGAAAAGCTTTATGGAGATCACTTTGACCTGGACCTTCGCGTCGCGCGGAAAAGTGCGCTTTTTCTGAAAAAGCTTAAAGGCGTGAGTGATCCGGAGCGAAAACGTAAGATCATAGGTCGTACCTTTGTGGAGGTTTTTGATGATGTCGTGACAAAGCTGAAAAAGAAGGGGAACTATCGTTTCCTTGCCCAAGGAACGCTCTATCCTGACGTGATCGAGAGCGTTGCGATTGATGGAAATCCCGCCGCCTTAATCAAGAGCCACCACAATGTGGGTGGGCTTCCAAAGAAGATGAAGTTGGATCTGCTCGAACCGCTCAGAGAATTGTTCAAGGATGAAGTGCGCGCCCTTGGTTCGGAGTTGGGTTTACCCAAAGAGGTGGTTTGGCGTCAGCCATTTCCCGGGCCCGGCCTTGGAGTACGCATGCTTGGAGCCCTCAATAAGCCCGGCCTGGATGTGTTGCGGAAGGCTGATGCCATTTTACATGAGGAGATGATGGCCTCAGACCTTTATTATAAAGTGTGGCAGTCGTTTTGTGTATTTTTACCGGTCAAGACCGTTGGAGTCATGGGCGATGAGCGCACTTATGAAAACGTAATCGCGCTGCGGATTGTGGAGAGCGTGGATGCGATGACGGCGGATTGGGCGCGCGTCCCGAATGAAGTCTTACGAACAATATCAAACCGGATCATTAATGAAGTGAGTGGGGTAAACCGTGTCGTTTTGGACATCAGTTCAAAGCCGCCCAGCACGATCGAATGGGAATAGGTCAGCAAGCGCAGTATGATGGCTAAGCTTTGGTCATGGGCTTGGGCAGATGCGACCGTGTAAACCTGAGGGGGCGATGAAGATTCATTGGTTTCAACACGCAGCTTTTGAGGGGTTGGGTGAGATTCGTGGGATTCTTCGGGCGGAAGCCCATGAACTGACAGTGACCCGTTTTCATTTGGGGGAATTACCCGGCGAAGCGTGTGCACGAGCGGATGCCCTTATCGTGATGGGTGGTCCAATGGGCGTCGGGCAGACCGATAAGTACCCTTGGTTATTGGATGAAAAAGAGGCAATTGCACGTGCGATAAATGAGGAAAAGCGTGTTTTGGGGATTTGCCTTGGTGCGCAATTAATTGCGGAATGTTTAGGAGGTTCGGTGAGGAAGCACAGCGAGGCGGAGATCGGGTGGTGGCCGATTTGGCATGACCGTGAGTTGGCGAAAGCACTTTTGCCCTTGATCCCTCCTGATGGAGCGCGCGTGTTTCACTGGCACGGAGACACTTATCGTCTACCGAAGGGAGTGAACCGGTTGGCAAGCAGCGAGGCTTGCACAGAGCAGGCATTTTTATGGGAAAACCGCGTGTTGGGATGGCAGTTTCACTTGGAAATGGGTTCGATGGAGCTGGATGCCATAACCGAGGCCTGCGGGGAGGAACTGGTCGCTGGTGCGCCTTACGTACAAAGTGAAAAGGAACTAAAGGAGGGGCTCTTGGCAAATGGAGCCGCATGCCGTCGAGCGCTCGAAAACGCACTTGTGCACTGGCTCAGCTAGCCTTCCTTCGGGAAGCGGTTAAGGAAGCGCTCGCCAATAATCGACGAGTCTGAATGTGTGAAACGCTTTGCATTTTCAAGAATATGGGCGCAGGCTTTCGCTCTTATGACTTATTGGGGTTATCATTTGGTGTTTACGCTCCCGCTGATTGCTGTGCTTTATTGGCTGGTTCGCAAATCCCTTAGGCCAGCCCACTGGCTTTGCTGGGCAGTAGCTTGTGTTATCGTGCTATTGGCAACCACTCCGTGGGATAACTACGCCGCAGCCATTGGCATTTGGGGGTTTGGGGAGGGAGTTTCCCTTTTTTATCCATTTACCGGGGCCGCGGAATCAACCCGATTCTTAGGACACATTCCCTTTGAGGAATATGCCTATTTCGTGATTCAAGCGACCCTGGCCTGCCTCTTGACGGTGTTTTTTCTCAGGAAGGAAAAGGCGGTGATCGAGCCGAGTACGGTGAAGGTGGCGCCTGTGCGGCGGGCAGAGTGAAAACAGCTGGCTAATCGTAGCGATTGATCTTAAGTTCCTGTATTGCACGAAGTAAAAGACAGACCAAAGCTCGTAGAGCGCGCCATGTTGGTGGCGATACACCAAGCCAGTGACAAGGCGCACAAAAGCCGAGAGCTCCTTGATGAGCTTGAAGAGCTGGTGCGTACGGTAGGGATTCCCGTGATTTGTCGACGGGAGATACAGGTACGACAGCCACAAGCTAAGTTATTTGTGGGCTCGGGAAAGGCCCGCGAGATAATCGCGGACGCCGAAGCGGAAGGGTGCGACGTTATTGTATTTGATAATGAGCTCACTCCGGCGCAGCAAAGGAATTGGGAAGCACTGGGAGACCAGAAGCTGTTGGTGATTGATCGGCAGGAAGTAATTTTGGATATATTTGGTGACCGCGCTCAGACGCGCGAAGCAAACCTTCAGGTAGAGTTGGCTCGGCTTGAGTACAATCTACCCCGGTTGAAGCGTGCCTGGACCCACCTCAACCGACAGCGTGGGGGTGGATCTATTCAGCGTGACGCCGGGGAAACACAATTGGAGCTGGACCAGCGCATGATTCGTACCCGAATTGCGCGGTTGAAAACGGAGCTATCCAGCGTGATTCAGCACCGTGAAGTTCAGCGGAAGCGGCGCATGACCGTACCTGTGCCTACCGGTGCCATCGTTGGCTATACCAATGCGGGAAAGTCATCTTTGCTAAACGCGCTAACAGGCTCGACGGTCGTGGCAGAAGATAAGCTTTTTGCCACCCTCGACCCCACTTCCCGAAAGTTGGCTTTAAACACTGGTCAAAACGTCGTGCTCACGGACACGGTAGGGTTCGTGCGCAAATTACCCCACAGGCTGGTCGATGCGTTTAAAGCAACCCTGGAGGAAGCGGTGGTTTCTAACTTTTTAATCCACGTTTTAGATGCCGGAAATCCGGAAGCCGAAGCACACGCGGAAACCACTCGGGAAGTGCTGAAAGAGCTGGGGGCGGAGGCAAAAGATACGGTGATCGTTCTAAATAAAGTGGATTCGCTGGGGAGCGCCAGAGACGAGGTCATTGGCCACCTGCTTAGGGTGTTCCCAGGGGCGCTTCCGATAAGCGCCCGAACAGGGGAGGGTATCGCGGCCTTGCGGGAGCGCATTGGAGAGATTACCGAACGTGACTACGCGGAGATGTGTGTGCTGATACCTCATGCCCGCTACGATTTGGTTGCGAAAATTCATCGCGAAGGATCCGTTCGCAAAGAGAGGGCGCGTGACGACGGTGTATTGATTTCGGGCGCCTTTCCTGTGCGGATTAAAGCACTGCTGCGACCTTACCTGGTGAATAAGTCCGAGGTGCTCTTATCGTCGGAGCCTTGAGCGCTTCCTCGCGGTGAGTAGACACAAAAGTGGCCAGGCACCCTACGGCACACGAGAATCAAGGCTACCGCTGCTTCCTTCCGGACCTGACGGGGTTCACCTGTCCTGCGTTGCATAGGACCCGGCCAATGTTGAAAATGAACAGGAACGCGCAGGGGACAACCCTTTTCTTGCATTTATCGAATAAGCCGCCAACCTTTGGCCATTATGTCAGTACGCTTATTTGTTGGTAACCTTTCCTTTGATGCGCGCGAAGAAGATTTGCGTGATGTTTTTTCCGTGGTGGGAAACGTTGAAAGCGCTCTTATCGTCACACGCCAAGGAAGTAACCGTCCGCGGGGGTTTGGGTTTGTGACGCTTGAGAACCAGGCGGAAGGTGAAGAAGCCATCCGGCAGCTCCACGGGCAGCCCCTCGCTGGCCGGAAGCTTTGCGTGAACTTTGCCAAGGCGAGAGAGGACGATCAGGAAACCGCCGATTAGGGCTGGGGCCGGGTTTTGATCGCGCGGAAGCGACGGGTGTACTCAAAGTCAGCGCTGCCAGTGCACTTGCTGCCCGGTAAAATAGATTTCAGTGAGATTGGTGATTAGCTCCCTCACGGTTTTTCCCTTTTCCGGGTGGACAAAATCCGGGGCAATTTCAGCAAGTGGTCGCAAGACAAAATCCCGCGCATGCGCACTGGCGTGGGGGATGTGAACGTCGTCTTGGTGCAGAACGGTATCCCCGTAAAAAAGCAAGTCGAGATCGATACAGCGGGGGCCATTGAGATGCAAGAAGCGCTTACCCAAGCGGCGTTCGATGCCCTGCATGTACTCAAGAAGGTCAAGAGGCTCGAGCTCGCTGGTGCCAGCGACGACTGCATTGGTAAAATCCGGCTGGTCGGTAAAACCAAACGGCTTTGTCTTGTACAGGGAGGAGTGGGCCTTCAGGTGAAAGACGCCTGCAAGCTCCTCGCAAGCGGCGTTAAACTGAGCTTGGGCATCGCCCAAGTTGCTGCCGAAGCCGAGGAAGATCAACGTGCTATCGTTCAACATAGACTTCGATAGAGGCGAGGCCCAGCGGTCCGGCATAGCGGGGCTTGCTTACCCGGACACCCGCAGTCTGCACCATGGGGAAGCGCTCCTTTATGTGAAAGGCCAGTCGATCCGCGAAACGTTCCAAGGTATAGTCGTGAAACGCTTCAGCAAAGCTCCTGACCGTTTCCACGACCTCAGCGTAATTGACAATATCATCCAACGCATCCGTGTGCGCGGCATGAGAAAAGTCCATTTCCAGCGTTAAGCTCACCTCAAGCGCCTGTCGGGCTTGCCGTTCTTCGGCCAGAAGGCCAATAAGCGTTTCTACTTGAATACCCCGGAGGATGAGTTGGTCGGACGTTTTGCTATGCATCAGAGGCGTTATCTTTCACAAGACGCATGGTAACTGCAAGCGCTTGGGCATTTTCGAAGACATCGTGGACACGGAATAAGTCGACGCCAGCGATGGCGGCATGTACCAGCGCAGCGATCGAGCCACCGATTCGCTGGTCGACGGGAGCATCGCAAAGCTGGCCAATCCACGATTTACGCGAAGCGCCCAGTAACAGGCCGCATCCATCCATCCGGAGCGCAGGGAGTGCGCGCAGGAGAGCAATATTTTGATCCAGGGTTTTTCCAAAACCGATACCCGGATCAAGCCAGACTGCAGGAAGCGCGTGTTGCCTAATCTGGGTTTGGCGTTCTTTGAAAAATGCATGTACGGTAGTCACCACGTCGGTGTAGTCGGTATGCGCCTGCATGGTTTTGGGAGGGGCTGGTGTATGCATTAAGACCAGACCTGCTCGGTGCGCTTCTGCCAATTTAAAGAGTTCCGGGCTGCCGCCCATGATGTCGTTGATGATGTGTGCTCCGTGCTGCAAAGCGGCCTCCTGGACCTCAAGCTTTGAACTATCCACTGAAATGATAAACCGATCCTTGGGGAGCCCCTTAAGGACGGGTAAGACCCGGTCAAGCTCCGTTCCGACGGAAACTGGATCTGACCCCGGGCGGGTGCTTTCGCCCCCGATATCAACAATGGCGGCTCCCCTTTGCACCATCTCCAAGGCGCGGCGGATGGCCGCCTCTGTACTCGTGTATGCACCCCCATCGCTAAAGGAATCCGGGGTTGTATTCAGGATCCCCATGATTGCCTGCGGGGGCAGTGACAGATCATGCCCGTTCAGGTGTATTGTCTGAGAGGAGGTCGATGCTGAGGCGGTCATGAGTTGTAGCTTTCAGGTCCTGATAGATTTCCCGAACGATTGCCAGAGGCTCCGAGGTCTTTGCTTTCCATCCAAATGGATTCACCTTTGCAAAGGCTGCAACCTCCCGGCCTGAACCGCAACAGAGAATTGCGTCAATCCGGTCGAGCTTTGGTGGAGTAACATCGGTAAAACGGACCATGGCATGATGTTTTAAGTGCGGGAGTAAAAGTTCGCGGGTAATCCCCGGCAGGCAGCCTCGGTCGGGCGCCAGCCAGTGGCCGTCTTGATGCCAAAAGAGCAAGTTGGTGGTTGCCCCTTCGAGGATCCGCCCGTCCGGATCCTGCAAGATGAGTTCTTCACTTGAGCGTTTGAGTGGCTGCATCCGCCGAAGGATTTCGACATAATCGAGTGATTTGATTTCCGGCAGTTTGCGACGGTACATCTGGGTAACTCCGGTCAAAGTTGATGTCTCTGCTTGAATCACGGGGCGCGCCGCGAGGGAAATATGGTCTTCACAAACGGCCAGGCGCAGGAGCCAGTCACCTGGCTCAAGGTTGGCAAAAGCTGCCCCCAGTCTGGCCTTTAAGCTGTCCTGACTTAAGAGATGATCCGGTACCCTCACACCCAAAGCGAGAAGATCACCTTTTAAACGTTTCAGGTGGGCCGCCGGAAAAAAAACGGTTTGTGCCGTGGGGGAGATTTCGATGCGTAGGGTAGTGTAGGCTCCGAGGTGGCCCCACGGTTCGCGGTAGACGGTGAGGTTACCCTCAAAGTCCCAGGCAGTGTGTAAAGATGTGTTTGAGGAGTTCATCGCCGCGAGGAGTTAGGAAGGAATCGGGATGATATTGCAAGCCGTAGATAGGAAGCTCGCGGTGCTCTACGGAAAGAATCACTTGGGTGGATTGATCCCGCGCGGTTACCGTAAACCCCTCCGGTAAACTTTCCGGGGCGAGGCAAAGCGAATGGTAACGACCTACCTGGAGCGAGCCATCCCACCCGGCGTAGGTACGGCTCGCCCTCTCGTAGCAAGCTTCCGTTTGAACTCCGTGAAGGACTGCGTCTTGTTTTTGGATGCGCCCACCTTCGGCCGCTAGAATCGTTTGGAAGCCGAGGCAAACACCGAGGATTGGGTGGGTTTCGCGCGCAGCGCGGTAGGCTGCCAAGGTCGCTGGGTAATCAGCCGGGCAGCCGGGTCCGGGCGATAAAACCAAGACTTCCCCGGGATTCAGCAAGGCATCGTCCCATACCAGCTCAGCAGCCTCGACCACCCGGACCCGCTGATCAATGCGCCGGAGTTGGTCAACCAGGTTCCATGTGAAAGAGTCTCGGTGGTCAATGACGAGCATGGGGGTTCATTAAGACGCCCTTCCGCGTCGAGCAAAAGTCCAAAAGTGAATTTCAGGCAAAGATGGCCAAGCGTTGCCGTATTTTAAGTTGAAAGGCTTCGGTGCAGCTCGCTTACTCAAAAGCACACTTCAGGAAATTTTCATGCCTAAAAATAGTAAACCAGTCGTCCTCGTTATCCGTGATGGATGGGGAGAAAACCACAACAGTGCCCATGATAGCTTCAACGCTGTCAAATTGGCGAATACACCGGTCGCGGATCGCTTGACCGCGGATTGGCCGCGAACCGAGATCATGGCCTGCGGCCCGGACGTGGGGCTCCCGGAGAACATCATGGGGAATAGTGAGGTGGGACACCAAAACATTGGTGCTGGCCGGATCGTGGACCAGGAGCTGGTACGCATTGATAAGGGCATCCGCACGGGCTCAGTCAAAGAGAGCCCGGATCTTCAGGCGGCTTTCAAGCGATGCATCGAGCGGGGAGCAAAGTTGCACTTGATGGGGTTGGTCTCAGACGCTGGTGTCCATGGCATGCTGGAGCATTTGTATGGGTTGGTGCGGCTCGCCAAGGAGGCAGGGGTGCCGCGCGTTTGCATTCACGCTTTCACCGATGGACGTGACACCGGCCCTTTTAGCGGTAAGGCTTTCCTTGCCCAGGTAGAGGCAGAACTCGCCAAGATTGGTCTGGGAGAAATCGTATCCGTCTGCGGGCGCTACTGGAGCATGGATCGTGACAACCGCTGGGATCGTGTGGAAAAAGCTTATAACTGCTTAACCGGGCGAAAGGTCGTGAAGACCGCGAAATCAGCGGATCAAGCACTGCAAAGTTATTATGACCAGCCGGATACGGACGGCACAAAGGGAGATG
The DNA here is from genome assembly GCA_003567255.1 of Puniceicoccaceae bacterium. Taxonomy (GTDB): domain Bacteria; phylum Verrucomicrobiota; class Verrucomicrobiia; order Opitutales; family Coraliomargaritaceae; genus T3Sed10-183. The sequence goes on from PWZW01000029.1 coordinate 12,762, forward strand.
AATTTATTTCACCAACCAATGTCGTGGACGCGGAGGGCATCCCGCTCGGGCTGATTGAAGACAACGATTCGGTGATATTTTTTAATTTCCGTGGGGATCGTCCCCGTGAGTTAACCCGTGCTTTCCTTGAAGACGATTTTTCTGCATTTGAGCGCGGCCCCAAGCTCGATCTCTTTTACGCGACGATGACAGAGTACCAAAAAGGCCTTTGTCCGAATATTATTTTCCGCAAGCCGCCAAAAATGGTGAACATCCTCGGCCAGTACGTAAGCGAGCAGGGGATTGCTCAATTTCGCTGTGCGGAGACCGAAAAGTTCCCGCACGTAACCTTTTTCTTTAATGATTATCGGGAAGAACCCTTTCCTGGTGAGGAAAGGGAACTTATTCCCAGTCCCCAAGAGGTGGCGACCTACGACCAAAAGCCGGAAATGTCCGCTTATGGAATTCGCGATGCCGTCGTTAAGGCGATCGGTTCCGGGAAATACGGGTTGATCGTCGTCAATTTTGCCAATCCCGACATGGTTGGGCACACGGGTGTGCTCAAAGCAGCAGTCCAAGCCTGTGAAATTGTCGACGGTTGTGTGGGGGACGTGCTCCAAGCCGTGGACGCTGCCGGTGGTGCTGCGTTGATCACGGCTGACCATGGAAATAGTGACCAACTGTGGGATCCAAAAAACGATGGGCCACACACAGCGCACACCTTGAATCCGGTCGAAGTGGTATTGTACGGAGAAAAGTGCCGCGGGCTTCAGCTGGCGGGGGAGGGTCGTCTTGGAGACATTGCACCCACCTTGCTTAAGCTAATGGACATGCCTAAACCCGCTGAAATGAGCGGAAGTTGCCTGATCCTGAGTTAGTCTTGATTGGGGCGGCGCTCATCGAGTGGCGGTGCATGAGGCAATGCTTGAGTGAATTCACGCACTCAGGCTTGCTTCGGCACGTTCCAGTGGTGTTTGAGAATTAACATCTTTCAGGTGGAGAAGGGTGAGCTTAAAACAGGCGCCACCCAAAGGCGAATCCTCAACTTCCACGCTGCCTGAAAATGCGCGCGCGCAAGCTTTCAAATTCATCAGGCCGAAGCCGTGTCCATTTTTCTTGTCTGAAAAATACGGTCTGAAAATCGCTTTTCGTTTTTCTGCGGGGACGCCGGGCCCATCATCGTGAATGGCGAAACTAATACGGTGATTGTTGATCAATTCTGCCCGGCATTCGATTGAGCCCCCTTGGCCTGTTGCCTCGGCTGCGTTAAGGAGAACGTTAAAAAGCGCCTGAACAAAAAGCGATTTATCAACATTCACAAAGCCTACATCTTTCTCGATGTGGTACGTGACGTTTCGCCCGCTAAAACTCGGGTGACGTGACTGCAAAAGGGTGAGGCAAGCGAATAGGTCGCTCACCGAGATTTTTTTCAAATGGACATGACTTTCGAGATCGGAGGATTCCATCAAACGATTGTTAAGCCTGCTGAGTTCAGTGGCGGCTTCGGAAACCGCTTGCAGTTGCCTCTGTGCATTTTCGTCAAGGCCTTTACTGCCGCTGACCAAATCCACCCCGAGGATGATGCTCCCGAGCATGTTGTTTGAGTCATGCGCAATGGAGGCGATCGCGGTTTTGGTCAGTGTTTGGTGCGATTCTGTTTCGATTTGCTTTGCTTCTTCGGCCTTTCGGCGATCTTCCAATTGGATTTTTTTTATAAAGTGATGGGAGAGCAAAAATATCAGCGTGCTGCTGAAAAGAATAAAAGCACAACCCTTTATAATTTCTATCCGCATTAAGTCTTCGGCGGTCACTGCCGAATGCAGGGCGAAGTAGGATGAGGCCAAAATATAAACAATCCCCAAGATTAAATAGGGAATTGCGATGCAAAGACCGATCTTCCAGCCTGCGAGGTCAAATGCATCGTCTCGGTTCATTAAATAAGACGGATAAGGATGACTGTGGTTGGTAGCAAGCAAAGAAAGGAGACTAATTCAGGTTGAACCTCTAGAGAATCGATGTTTTTGTCTACCTAGATCGTTTAAATGCCATCCTGAAATGACAAATTCAATTGTATCGAATACTCCCGACATTCCGCACCGGGCCCTTCTGAAATGGGTCGAGAAAATGACCAAAATGTGTAATCCTGACCGGGTTCATTGGTGCGATGGTAGCGAGACTGAGGCTGAGGGCTTGTTTAAAGAAATGGTGGAGTCTGGAGCGTGCATAAAGCTCAACGAGTCCAAGCGGCCAAACAGTTATTTGTTTCGCTCGGACCCCCGGGATGTGGCTCGGGTGGAGTCGCGCACGTACATTTGCTCCCTGAATCGAGACGACGCCGGCCCCACCAACAATTGGGAAGAACCGCGGACCATGCGCCGTAAACTAAAAGCGCTTTTTAACGGGTGCATGAAAGGGCGTACGATGTACGTCATACCCTTCAGCATGGGGCCCGTTGGAGGCCCCATCTCAAAGGTGGGCATACAGGTTACCGACTCACCCTACGCGGTGGTCAATATGCGGATCATGGCGCGTGTTGGTAGAGCGGTGCTGGATACCCTGGGGACCAACGAATTTTTCGTGCCTTGTTTGCATTCGGTCGGCTGCCCGCTGGAACCGGGGCAAAAAGATGTACCTTGGCCGTGTAACCCGGAAAATACCCATATCGTACATTTTCCTGAGGAACGTACTATTGTGTCCTTCGGCTCTGGATACGGAGGGAATGCCTTGCTGGGGAAAAAATGCTTTGCGTTAAGGATCGCCTCGACCATTGCGAGGGACGAAGGGTGGCTTGCAGAGCACATGCTGATTCTCGGGGTGAAGGAGCAAGGAAAGCCCAAGCACTACGTCGCAGCAGCCTTCCCCAGTGCTTGTGGCAAGACAAACTTTGCCATGCTCATCCCTCCCAAGGCAGTGAACGATATTGAGATCTCTTGCGTTGGCGATGATATCGCCTGGATTAAGCCAGGCGACGACGGAAAATTACGGGCGATCAATCCGGAAGCTGGATTTTTCGGCGTCGCTCCCGGAACGTCTATGAAAACGAATCCGAACGCGCTGCTATCATGCCGGAAGAACACGATTTTTACGAACGTTGCGCTGACTGATGACGGCGATGTCTGGTGGGAAGGTATGAGCAAAACACCGCCAAACCATCTTATTGATTGGCAGGGGAGAGATTGGACTCCGGATTCAGGAACGCCCGCAGCTCATCCCAATAGCCGATTTACGGCGCCGGCCAAGAATTGTCCGGTAATTGACGAGAACTTTGAGAGCCCCGAGGGCGTTGAGGTGAAGGCGGTGATCTTTGGCGGGCGTCGGGCGACCGATATTCCGCTGGTTTATCAGGCATTTAATTGGGGGCACGGCGTTTATCTTGGGGCGACGATGTCTTCGCAACGAACGGCAGCTGCCGAGGGGAAGCAGGGCGAGTTGCGGCGCGATCCCATGGCGATGCTTCCCTTTTGCGGCTACAACATGGGCGATTATTTTCGCCACTGGATCAAACTCCAGCGGGGGCTTGCAGAGTCCCCGCGAGTTTTCCATGTGAACTGGTTTCGCGAAGATGCGGAAGGCAAAATGCTGTGGCCAGGTTTTGGTGATAACGTGAGGCCGTTGCGCTGGATTATCCAAAGGGCGACCGGTCAGGCCTCGGCCCGGGAAACCCCCATTGGGTGGGTTCCGCGCTACGAGGATATTGATTGGCGTGGTTTGGATTACGGTGAAGCGCGCTTTGAAGCCTTGATGCACCTCGACCGCGACCGCCTTCGAAAGTTAACTCTTGAATATGAGGATCTATTCATGGACCTCATGGAACGCTTGCCCAAGGAGATTATTTTTGAGCGGGAGTTGTTAATTTCGCGTCTCTGATCGTTTCTTCCGGGTGGGGGGCGGCTAGGCTCTGGTTAACCGTTGGATTAATTCCGCGCGGTCAGGGTAGTGCGCTTGCAGGTTGGTTCGGACACCCCCTTCGTAGTCGCGCGCATCGAAGCCCGGAGTCACCGTGCATCCAAATAGGGAATAGGCCTCTGTCGCATCGTTCACCGGACGTCCCCCCATCCAAGTCCCGGCGGGGAAGCATATTTGTGGCTTTTGGCCGTTTAAAAAATCGGGGCCAAGGATACTCAGATCGCTCGACCCGTCTGGGGAAAGCCGGAGAACCTCCACGGGTTCGCCAAAATAAAAATGCCAGATCTCATGGCTTTTGAGGCGATGGAGCGCGGAAAAATGTTTAGTACTGATTAGCGCAAGGATTGCGGAGCCCAGAGGTCGGGTAGTGTGGGCCCCAAAACTGGATTTGAGTGTCTGCGGGAGAGGGGTCTGCTGAGTGCTCTCGTAGGTCTTGGAAAACCATCCACCCTCATGGGGGATGGGCTGCATCTTGAAATGTTTGCGGACTTGATCAAAAGATGGGGACGCCTTGGCTTTGCTGGGTGAACGGTCGGGCAACATGCAAAAAGTTGTGTAAAAAGGGAGGGTGGGAAGGTCATCGGGAGGCCATGAGATAGCATCAAAAAACCGAACACCACTCAATGTGGTTTTATCTCTGCTAAAGCTATGGAGCAGAGGACGGTTATCCACCACCCTGAAATGAAGTACGCAGCAAAAATTATGCAGTCCAGACCCTTGGGAAGTGCGGTGACCGTGCCTGCCTTTAAGCAGCGGCGCAGGGCCATGCCCGCGGCTTTGGAACGTGCGGTATTTACCTCGGAAGTTAGCCCCTACACGGCGGAAGACGGGCACATAAACACCGGGCTAGCTACGTCTCAAGGCAAAGATTTTGCGCCGTGTTGCTTTAAGGACACCTTTGCCATAGCTGGGACAATAACGGGAGCGGGCTCTACGCTGCTACCGCGGATTCAGTCGGTTTCCAAAGTTAACAGCCCCTTGGTCGATGTCGCCATAAGGTGTGGTCTGTGGCCCGTCGCCAAAACGCAAATGAATGAATTCGCCTATGGTTTGGACGGTCGCAACCCACATTTTGGAGACTGTCCACATCCATTTTTGTCGAATCGCCTTTCCGGCGGTTCCAGTAGTGGGAGTGCTTGGGCTGTGGCTCAAGGGATGGTGTCGGTAGGTTTTGGAACAGATACCGGCGGATCAATCCGTGTACCTTCTGCGTTTTGTGGTCTCTGGGGCTTGCGACTGGTCCCCGGCCACTGGACGAAAAGCGGTTGTTTTCCCTTGGCACCGAGCTTCGATACGGTGGGGTGGATGACTGCGGATTTTAATACCATGGCTGAGGTATCCACCGCTTTGCTTGGACTTGAGGCAGCTGATCGGCCCGTGGAGCCACCGCTACGGATAGCAAACCTTTCCCCCCCGAGTGGCTCGGTTGCTGAGGCTTTTGGCGAGCCTTTTTCCGCACCCAATGTGTCCACTGAAGTGGTCCGCGCTGACCTCGCTACGGCATTTACGGTTTTGCAGAGCTGCGAAGCACTCGAGGTTCATCGTGCATGGCTGGCACCTTACCGTGCGGAGTATGACCCGGTAGTGTGGGCGCGGATTTCCAGGGCAGGACAGTGGACTGCCTCCGACATAGCAGCTGCGCGGAAGCTCCGTCTCGCCGCAAAAGAGGCATTTGCAAAGCTCTTTAACCAGTGGGATGTCCTTCTTTTACCGGTATGGGAAAAAGGGCCCCCGATGATCAGTGGTATGGATGAGCACTTTCGCCAGCGGCTCCTTATAAACATGGCACCCGCCAGTATTTGCGGGCTCGCGGTGTTGACTATTCCTTGGGGGACTGATCGTGAAAACCCTTTGGGCCTACAGTGCGTACTCCCCCCCGGCCGTTGGCCATTGGTTCTGCGGAGATTATTTAAGGTCATGGAAGCGAGGGCTTCATGATGCACCCCCGTGGCCGAGCTTTGGATAAGTTTTTTTATCGACCCTTGATTTTACTGGACCACATTATTCAACGAAGTTCGCCCTGAACCGCATTCATTCATATGATTTACCAAAATTGCATCGCTCTGCTTGGGGACGACTTGGAACCGCATTTTTGCAAGCGTATTGAAATTGAAGACGGTGTCATTGTCGGTATCGACGCAGGTGAGCGGGTCAGTCGGCTTACGGAGGGTATGTGTGTACTGATACCCGGACTTGTGAATGCCCACACTCACATGGGAGATGCTGCATTTCCAGACGGAGCGACTGGGCTGAGCTTGGAGGCAGCGTTCTTTCGTCCCAATGGTTTCAAGTATCGCGAACTCGCAAAGCTGCCTGAGGCAGAGCACTTGGCGGCCGTTGCGGATGCGCTCGCATACATGGCCGGGAGTGGAACCGTCGCTCACATTGATTTTCGGGAGCAGGGAGCCTTGGGTGCGCGTTTGTTGCGGACTGCTTCTGCACAAACCGGGGTAAGCTCAATTATCCTGAGCCAGTTTACCGATTCACCTTTCGATATGACGGAGCTGGAGGCGAACGCTGCCGGCCTTCCAGAGCAACATCGCAAGGAGCTCCTGAGTCTGGTTGAGGAATCGGATGGCTTTTGTGAAAGTACAATCAACGATCTGACCGATCCCGCTTGGCATGAAATCCATCAGCTTACTCGAGCCACCGGAAAAGCGCGAGCCATTCACTGCTTGGAAAACGAAGGATACCGCGAGCTTTCGTTGAAGCGGACGAAGATGGGTGATCTTGCGAGGGCGATCAAAAACTTCTCCCCTGATCTGGTCGTCCATATGACGGTAGCCAACAAGGAGGAGATTGCGATCTTGGCCGACTCGGGGATATCCGCGGTGATTAACCCCCGGGCCAATGCCAACCTTGGTCTACCGCTACCGCCAGTAGCCGCGTTGTTGGATGCTGGGGTGAATGTATTACTCGGGACAGACAACGGTATGCTCAACAGCCCAAACCTCTTCGCCGAGTTGGACTTCACCTACAAACTTGCAAAAAGTCAGTACGGAGATGCGGTGCGCCCCGATCCAGTAACCATCTTAAAAATGGCCACTAGCAACCTCGGCAAGACACGCTGGGGAAGTCAATTTCCGGGTCGTTTGGAAGTTGGGGGCCCCGCTACTTTCGTAGAGTTGGACTTTAAACAAAAGCACCTCTGTCGCAGTGCACACCTCGTCGCGAGTATCCTGACCCGCGTCACTCCCGCCGATGTTCTCCGTACGGTGCGCGACGGCCGAACGATCTATCAACGTTGAAATGGCTCATTCTCCGAAATTGTTCAACCTTCCTGACCGGTATGCCTGGCATGCCTTTCCCTGGAGGCATTATGCAAAGATGAAGGAGGTTGCTTCCAGATGGATTATTCAGCCCGTGTTTTCGCTGTCAGAGTGGGGTCTCGGCCGACCACTTGACGCTGAAGAGGTTATCGGTTCCGAAGTTTTGTGTCAGGCGCTTCAAGGCAGCGAGGTTAGTGGCGTAAGTCGCTATGTGCTCCCTCCCCTGCGCCTTACGCCGAAACAATCTGTCGGTACTTGTTTTGGTTTGGATATTGAGCAGGCCCATACCCTTTTACGTGAGCAAGTGATGAGTGCATGCCAGG
>PWZW01000317.1 GCA_003567255.1 Puniceicoccaceae bacterium
GAACAGCGGCGCAAGCACCTAATAGAGAGCGGTCCGAGCCCCTGCCCCATCAAGGCCGTAGGCTTTCCCTTTACCTGCGCCCAACGTAAGGTGTGAAGAATGCCTTCTAAATGACCTGCAAAGGCATTCGTGAAAAATCCCCCACCGGTTGCGATAACGATATCGGCCGAACGAATTGCCTCCAACCAGGCTTCCACTGCGGTAGATGAAAACTTTTTGAAGTCAGCTCGCTGCCGCATCCGCACCAATGTCGAAACCGGATGCATGAACTTAAACACCTTTTCCTCTTCGTATACCCAGCTGCGAAGATTCCGGGGCAACAATCGCTGGGGAACCGGCCAACACTTCGCCGCCAACCAAGCGGCCTGGCCCGTTGGCGCTATCGCCTGAGCATCAGGAATTAATTTGGAAAGGCGCTCCGGAGCCGTGGTAAAGATACGTAATTGTGCCTGAGGCCTTAGTTCCAATATCACTGAAGCGGCGGCTTGGAGCATGGCGACATCTCCCAAGTTACGGAGATGATAGCCGCTGTTTTCGATGAGAATTTTCATCGTTTATTCCTAGTGCGTAAATACTCAATGAATTGGTATACCGCTACGTCAGTAGCTTGAATAAGAGCTGATTCCTCATCACTAATCAAATGTTGAATCCCCGACCCATTATTTCGTGGATCAGTCGTTGGTAATACGGGAGGTTGGTCTAAAATGAAATTAAGCTCGTTCTCCGCCCAATCAAAACGTCTTAGCAACTGGTGAAGATCCGTGTTCAGTCGTTCGCAATTTAGCCAGATGATCTCCCCCAGTTCCTCGACAAGATGTTCGCAGGTAATCTTGCCGTTGATCTTTTCTAAGAAGGCTTTTGCGTCTCGTGAAAACCATTTAAGAAGAAGCAAGGTATAGCGTCCTGCCGGATAAGGGGGAGTCAGGTAGGGAAATTCGGCCTCTATCCAAGTTGTGTTCGATAATCGAAAATAGTCATCAAATGAAAGGTTCGGAAAAGCAGGACACTCGAGAACTCCGGGGAATTTTTCTGGAAAACGATGCCACCAGGCAAAGCGGTAATTTGAAGAATACCATGCTTCGGGTGACCGGATACATCCAACGATAGGCAAGTTTTGGTATTCCTTGGAAATGTCACTGACACATCCATGTTTACTCACGTCAGGCACTTTATGAAAGTTGTCTCGACAAAGCCATCTCCTCCAGAAACCTCGCTGCGGCTCTCGAAGTTTTCCAGAATGATTGAGCTGTTTCATGCACTCTGCCACGAAAGTGCCACCGGTTTTAGGCATGTGTACAAAAACAAACTGGGATGAATGAATCATTTCAAATCAACTCGGGACACATCGGCGCAACACGCGTTCACACTTCGAGTAAAGCCTGTTGGCCTTGCTTAGGGTTTCATGCTTCAAAAATGCTAGGCTCGCATGAGGGTAGCGCCCCAGAGTGGACACTGAAAAAGGTATCTCCCCAAGTATGATCTGTGCCCAGACATAGGTCTGATCATCTAAAAGATCACGCGGGGCATCATTGACCTTACCCGTAAATGAAACTCCTTCAACTTCGCCGATGGGCTCACCCAGGTAAGAAAATTTTTCAAGTATCGTATCGTAGTCAATAGCCAGAAAATCAGCCACTTGCTTCATGATAGCAGGAGTTTGTTCTACCAAGGACTCGAAGGAGACCGGGAGGATGCGTTCCGGGTATTGTTTCGCCAGTTGCCGCACTTGCACGTAAGCGTCGCGAATACGATGTAACTCACGGTCTCTTATCAGCTGTTCGCTGGTCAGGTCGTCCCAATGCTTCGTTCGACTCTCACCTTTGCAGGGCAAACGTCCTGCTCGTGTCGCAATAATACCTTTGGGGTCGCGGATCAGATAAAGGAGTTTCCCTGTAGGATAATTCTTAACGAAAAAAGGGACGGTATTGGGTCGGTTATCATCGAGAGAGACATGGTAGGCATAATGCCGATTATTTTCGGGGAGGTCCTTCCAGCACGCCATAAAGGACTGGTAGTAAATATCGATCAACTTACTCAAGTTGAGTCCTTTTTCGGCCAAGACTCGCTGCACCCACATCCTGTCGAATTGATAATAGTCAAAATTAAAAGGACGCTCGATCCGGACGCGACGGGCCGCATCGAATGCGATCGTTCCAGCCAAAGCAAAGCGCTCGATTCGGCTGTAGCCGATGTTTGCACCCAAGCAGGCTCGCAGTCCAGATACCTCATTTTTTGGTACCCAATAGTGTCGGCCCGGATCATGTGACAATACACCCACCAAGGATTCTTGTATCGGACATACCGCAAGTTCCGGATGCCCGTCAAGCAACCCGCGCAGAGTCGTCTTCCCCGAACCCCACCACCCGTCGATGAGCGCAAAAGAGGTTTTAGTTTTCATCTCCTAGGTTCGCTGACCGAGTATTTTCTCCGCCCTCCGAAGATCCTCCATGGTATCGACATCGAAGGCGAATTCATGGGGGATCTTGTAAAAATAAGGACGTGATCCAATCCGGCATCCGCTCCGGAGCAGTGCATCGCGCGTGATGGCGTAGAGACCAGTGGTTTCCTTAAGCACCATCGCATCCTGAGAGCGCGGTAGCCCGTTCGGGAGATGCGGTTGATAGTTCAAAGCTTTTTCGTTAAACCAATACCACCCGTTTTCCTCCGTAACCAGGAAAAGCGAATCATAAGCACTCACTGAAGTCGCCAGGCATTGGATGGCTTCGTTTATGATTTCACCGGGTAGCGTGACGGCGGTGACGAATAATTGCACATAGATGTCGTAGGACGATTCTCTCACTGCGAATTGATGCAACAAGTGGTTGCCGTTGGCATGATCCTCAGCAAACCACGGGTCGCGCAGGTGAAATTTAAAACGTTTCCGATGCCGTTCGGAGAGATGCTCCAAGACCTCGTTACTTTCCGAGTCGATAAAGATATCCCAGTCCGGATCTGCCAGGTCTGCCAGTCGATCGAGGAGCCACCAGGAAAAGGGTTTCCCACACAGCGGGCGGAAGTTTTTGTTGGGCACACGAGTACTGCTGCGTGCTTTAATCGGAATTTGGATGGCGACTTTCATGAGTAAAAAAATAGAGGCGACTTAGGGACCTTGTTGAGCAAGGGTTTGTGCTGCAACCATGCGAGCGAAACGTGAGTCGGAGGTTGCGATGAGTTCTTTGTAAGTGCCCCGTTCAACAACCCGACCTGCTTCCAGTAAGTACACGCTGTCTGCATTTTTCACGGTTGAAAGCCTGTGAGCAATAATGATGATCGTGGTCTGCCCCTTGAGCTGATCAATGCTTTGCTGGATTGCCTGTTCCGACTCTGAGTCCAAAGCGCTGGTGGCTTCGTCGAGAATCAAGAGCTTTGGCTGCTTGAAGATTTCCCGGGCGATGAAGAGGCGCTGTTTTTGTCCGCCGGATAGACGGATGCCGCGGTCCCCGACGATGGTATTGAAGCCGTCGGGCAAGGATTCAATAAAGCTGAAAATGGCAGCGCTTTGCGCGGCGCTGTGCACGGCTTCTTTAACGCGAGTGTCAGTCCCATAATCGCCCGTCCACATACAGATGTTGTTCGCAATGGTGTCGTCGAAGATGATCGTCTCCTGCGAGACATAACCAATCTGCCTGCGCCAAGAGGCAAGGTCGACGGTGCTTGCATCAACGCCATCGATCCAAAGCTCTCCTTCTGTCGGACGCAGCAAGAGCGTAACAAGGTCTACCAAAGTGGATTTGCCCGCTCCGGACGGTCCAACCAGGGCGACGGTCTGCGCTGACCGAATATCCAGGTCGATTCCTTGTAGAATTTCTTCGCCGTCGTCCTGATACCGGAAGCGGACGCCCTTCAGCTGAATCCCTCGGGAGAACGGTGCTAAAACTGTGCGGCCATTAAGCTCTTGCGCCGCCCCAACCTTCTCAAATTCCGCTTCGACGATCTCCAGACTTCCAACTTCGTTCATCATCTGTTGCCACGTTGACTGCAAAAGCATGATTTGTCCCATCGCGCGGTACAACAAGATGAGCGAAACGAGGATAGCCGCAATCGAGGCTTGGAAGAATTGGATCTGGATGACCAAAACCAGTAGGATCACCATGATGGAAACCGGCTCACGGATGGCCCCAGTAAAGGCACCGGCGAGTCCCTGGTTGCGCGCATAGGCGGTTAGCCGATCAACGCTGCGAAAGACATTTCTGCTCAAGGGTGCCATCGTTGCCGTCGAGGCCACATATTTGTAGCTCTGCATACATTGCACCAAAAATTTGTTCAGCACCCCACTTTCGCTGGCGGTCTTCCGGGACAAGTCGCGCACATAGCTGTTGAGCTTACGGAAGAGCAACAACACTCCTCCGCCAAAAACCCCGGCCATGAGCGCAAACCGCCAATCCACCAAAAACGCCACTGCGAGATAACCAAAAGTCGTCAGCAGCGAAACCACGAAGGTTTTAAATGACTGAAAAGAGTGAACAAGTTTTGTAATCTGCGCGTTAATGATGTTGACGAAGTGCCCGGTGTTGTAGGCCGAATAGTACCGGTAATCCATCCCGGCGTAAGCAATGAACATCTTCCGCTTAATTTCGCGCTGTAATTGAGCTGTCAAAATACTCCCATACGCATCCGCACAAAAGCGAATCACCCCTTTCAATGCGACAAGGACTGCGATGAAAGCGATGATACCGACCGTGGAGCCGCCAAGTCCAAGGTAATTGACTATCTTTTGAACCCACGCGCCAAAGCCTCCCGGCACTTTGGACCCGCTTTCGGCACCCATTTCCAAACTGGTCAAAAGGGGGAGTACGAGAGTAATACCGAAGGCTTCCACCAAAACCGCCAAAACAGCGAGCAAAAACACTAGGGCAAGGCGCTTGCCGATGTACTTCTGATAGATGCGGAAGTATCCGAACAATATGCGAGGATCTAACATGAGCGATGCGTGGAGGGGCGCTGATTCGGAAAAGCTACCGCCACTGGTCGCTTCGCTGCGCTGCAACAAAAACCAGTCTGAGACGCTTTAAGTGGAAGGTTGTGGCC
>PWZW01000266.1 GCA_003567255.1 Puniceicoccaceae bacterium
CGAATTTATCCCCGGCAAGCGGCGCAAATAGCGGGATCGGCGTTGTGGTCGGGCAGAACAGGTTTGGCTGAGCGATCAAGCTCCGCGCTTCTCACTGGGTCGAGATTTTTCTCCAAATCCTCCGACGTGATTGTGCTGGGAACCCCTTCCGCGGGCACCTCGGCCTTGGCAGTCCATAAGATGGCGTTGAGCACGACCTTTCGCTGGTTGTCATCGCCCCAATTCTTGTGGAAATGGCCCCCGGTGAACCCAAAGCCGCGTCCGCCGTCGGGGCGTTCGAAGGCCCAGGCCACGGTTTGCGGCAGCCCCTCGGCTACAGCTTGGCGAACGTGTGGATTTCCGGAGTGCGGGCCATCCCGGCGGCTCATCGTTTCTTCCGGTGCGGTGGCAGCAAGGATGTGCGTCAGTTTGCCTTCTTCCGCAAAGCGCATGTGGAAATACCATTCATCCAGGATGGTGTACGGGGTTAGGCCGTTGCTGATTGGATGTTTGGGGAAACTTTTAAAATCAGCCGTCCAGTGCGGGTTCACACTCCAATGGGTTTCGAAGTAACCGCCCATCCAGCCGAGCAGCTCCGGTCCGCCGTTTTCCTTCGGTATTTCCACTGCATAGTGGATGCAGACCAAGCCGCACCCACGCTTTATCTCCTCCGCGAGTTGCTCCATGCGGTCGTCCTGCAGCAAGGGGTGGTGGGGACCACCGTCGGCATAGATCACCACGGTGTCGGCGGCGGCCAGTTGCTCTCTTTCGGGCCATCCACCGTTCAGAATCACCGTAGTCGTGACGGGCAGCCCACTTTCATCGAGACATTTTTTAAAGAGCAGCGCTCCGGCATTGTGCTCGTGCGCGCCAACGCCATGCGAAGGCCTGCCCGCGATGATGAGGAGATTCTTCTTCGCTTCCTCTGCTTGAGCGAGGGAGGTGAGTGCAAGAACTAAGAGGACGACAAGTTTTTTAATCATAGCGGAATCAATGGACGATGGGGGATTGAGGATAAAGGAAAACTGCCTCCAGTGGCTTCAGTAGGAAGGCGCAAAAGGAGGTGTTTTCTGAATGATCGACTACGCGGAGCCTTAGGCCTCATCGGTAGTCGTTGCCCATCAGGCTGTGGAGGACGGATTCCTGCCAGGTGCGCAGGCTGGCACTGAGTTCTTCGACCATCTCGGGCTTTTGGGTCGCGAGGTTGGTGGTTTCGCCCAGATCGTCCTTCAGGTTAAAGAGCTCAATGAGGTCGTCGCCTTCGTCTTGCGGATGAATAACCAGCTTGTGGTCTCCGACGATGAAAGACTTTCGGCCACCGTAATCTTCCTCGGTGATGCCGGGATGGTGGACGTTATTGAAATTACGAGTGAACCTGCCACCCATCAGCTTAACGAGTGGGGTCGTTCCACGCTGCAGCTCGGGATCGATGTAGGGCTCGAGGTCTTGCCTACGGATGTGGGAGCGATCGAAAACCCAAGTGGCGATCGGTGTGGGGCGGACGGTGAGTTCGCCGTCAAAAACTGGATTGAGGTCAATGCCGTCGAGTGGGCGGTCCGGCAGGGGCTGGCCGACAATGGTGGCAATGGTCGGAAGAAGGTCGCCTACCGTGGCGCGGACGCTGGTGGTGCGCGGCTCTGGAAAGCGTGCGGGCCATTCGATAACGCAGGGCACGAGAATGCCGCCTTCGTAAACAGACCCTTTCGCTTCACGGAACGGCCCACCTAAAGCAGCATCGCCCGAGGTGCCATTGTCGCCGCAAAAGAGGAGCAGGGTATTGTCGCGGGTGCCGGTTTCGACGAGATAATCGCGGAGAGTGCCGATGGCACGATCCATCGCGGTGATCTCGGCGTAGCGCTCGCGGAGCACTTCGCCTTGAGGACGGGAAATCCGCTTGCCAGTATCATTACAGGTGACGTTGACCATCTGGTCGTATTTCGCGGGGATGTGGTCGTAGAGCGCGAGGTCTTCGGGCAGGCCGCTGTAAGGCTCGTGCGGCGAGCCAAACCAAATGACGATGAAGGCAGGCTTGCCAGCGGCACGGGCACGCCCGATGGCTTCGATGGCCTCGGCAATCATAATTTCGGAACCTTCGCCTTTAATGATTTCCGGTGGGCCGCCGTTGCGGGAAAGGGGTGGGTCCATTTCGAAGAAGTTGTCGTGAGAGAGCCACTCGTCGAAGCCCATACCGCCGGGGTTGACGGGTGATTCCGCTTTGACGGCACCGACATGCCATTTGCCAAGGTGGGCGGAGTAGTAACCAGCTTCAGCCGCGATGTGAGCGATGCTAATTTCCTCCGGGCGCAATGACCAGCCGAAACCAAAGACACCCATACGGTTTGGGTCGCGCCCGGTGAGGAATTTTGCGCGGGTGGGCGAACAGGTCGGGTAGGCGTAGAATCGCTCAAAGTTGAGACCGTTTGCGGCCATCTCATCAAGGACCGGGGTCTTGACGTGTGGGTGGCCGTTGTAGCCGGTCTCCTCCCAGCCCTGGTCGTCGCTCATCATCAAAATGATGTCGGGGAGGGTGGCAAACGAAGTGAGGGGGACTGCGAGGGATAGGAGAAGTGCTGGTAATTTCATCTGAAGCGGTGTTTGTGGTTTACAAAAATCTCTTTAAGTGAAGAGCGGCGGAGATATGCCATTTGTTGCAGGGGTAACATTTTTGACGGGGTCGATGCAAGCCCATCCGCTCGACCAGTCTCTGCGGCGGCAGGGTACATTCATTTGGCAGGATAAATTCATTTAGCTGATAGCTTGAGTATAGCGGCGAGAGGGACTTTAGGATAGCGCTGGGATCGCTCTTTAATTTCGGGCCATGATTGTTTTGGGAAGCGTAAAGACTTGATGACGATCAGGCAGATTCTGAGGGCTGCGAGTGTGCAGTTTGCGTTATAGCCCCACAGCCGAGTGTTATCTTCACGCATGCAGTGGTCGCACACCCAATGGTTGCGATTTTCGCAGCCACCCCAGTGTTTGCGGATGAGTGTGCTGAAGTTTTGTGCGCACCCTTTTGCGGGAGGTTGGCTGCTCAGGTAGTAGCTGGTTTCGGGTATTTCGTCTGGGTCTTGCTTGCGTGCGCGCACGGCCACGATGAGTGAACGCATGTCGGGTATTTCGGTGGTGATTGGTTCGATGGGGTGAACGCCTAGCTGTCTTTGGTCGAGCCGTCCGTGGCTTGTGTCGGGTTCTTCGGTGTGGTTTAAAAAGGGGGGCCGGAATCGGCCTTTTGTCTGGCGGCTTTGTAGGCCTGCCTGTTTTCGTTTTTGATTTGGAACACGTGGTCGCCTCCTGCTTCGATCACAGCGCGTGCTTGGTGTTGGTCGCAAAAAAGGCATCGGCGCGGCGGTGACGACCGCTCCGTTCAGGTCGGTCTGCCCGGAGAGGCACTTGGACACGGTCTGCTCGCCTTCGCGCTTGGTTTGCTCGGAGGTGTCGGCCGGGTGGGGGAAGCCCACGGCCACCGGAGCGCCGGTTTTGTGTTCGCTCAAACAAAGACTCAGGGCGCGATCGCGCACCCACTTGTCGTCCAGGGCGAGGGCGCGCGGCAGGGTGCCGATGTGTGCGCTTAGCCAAGCGTTCAGGCAAGTGGCAAAGGCTTCCGCGTCAATACCGTGGACGAAGCTCCAAAGCGCTTTGTAACTGGGGCATTTGCGCGTCGAAATGCCATTTTTGCAGGGGAAGTTTAGCCACCGCCGTTGCTCTTGGGTCAAAAGGCGTCTGTAGCGCTGGGTGGCGGCTAGGTCGTTGCGTCCGGCCATCAGCCCCATCGCCATGAAGGCCAGCAGCGAGGAAGCCGGGTAGGTGCGGTTGCTCCGGCGCGAACGAATGCCGGTGTATCGAAATAGGGGGACTTCCTTTTGCCTACCTTGCGGCGGTTGGGGTTTTCGTCTGTTTTGTGCAGATTTTCGGGGCAAACTGGCCCAATGGGAGGAAAAATGTGGCGTGGCTTTGAGCTTGAGGTTTTTGGGGACGACGTCGATGATTGTGGCACTGCAAATTAAATACCCCTTATGCATTCCCAAAAAAATCCCCGCGCGCGACGTGCTTGTGCATTCACCCTCATTGAATTGCTGACCGTGATTGCCATCGTTGGCATCTTGGCAGCAATTTTGATCCCGGCAGTGGGCTCGGCGCGTGAACGTGCCGCGCTTGCCGAGTCTATTTCCAAGCTGCGACAGTTGCATTTAGCGATGGCGAGTTATGCTAATGAGAATAATCAACAGTTTCCTGCACCTTTGGATGCGGAGGTTGAAGACGAAGATGGTGATGGGAGTGCATCGGGGGGCTGGATGGAAAGTTTGGCAGTCGGTGGCTTTCTTGACGCACCGGTCCCGGCAACAGAGGCTGCAGCCAGAGTCCAGACGATGGATATTTTTGGTTGCCGTCTGCAACTCTCACAATTTCAGCCGGCCAATCGTACGGATGTGCGTACCTTTGCCATGAATGAGCTTTTGGGGCCTGCACCATCTGGGAGTACGGATACGGATGGTCGGGGAGCGAGGACCTTCGCACAGCTCGATAATCCGGCACAAACCGCGGTCATTCTCAGTGGACCATGGTTGGGGGATCGTTTCGACACGACGACGGGAGAAAATTACGCACCTGTCCGTATGCAGATTGATGGTGACCCTTACACCGTTTTCAGTAACGACATTCTTTTGGTATATGCAGATGGCCGCGCCGAGCAACGTGCTTTGGAAACGGTTCCCATCAACTCAGATGATAATGCGGGGCGTGCTTTCTGGAAGGGTATCCGCCCGTAGTCGCTCTTAGCGACAGATGCCTTGACCGTGCTTTTTTCGCTGGAAAAGGACAAGGGTGTATCGTGTATCTGTGTGAGGCACCCTGCGTGCGTGCCAAAGTAGGGTTCTGTGGATCAACGATACGACCGTTTGGCTCACGGCAATGTATAAAAAATAAACCTGCTTAAGCGCACGCGCTCAAGCAGGTTTTTCAGGAAAGCGGCGACCAGCTGCTTAGGCTCAGCGGCGGGCCAG
>PWZW01000291.1 GCA_003567255.1 Puniceicoccaceae bacterium
CTCTCCACCGACAGCTTCGTCTAAATGCTTAAGCATCTCCTGCCAGGAACTGCCTCCATCCGAATCCGGATCATCCATTTGGAAAAAACCTTTCGTGAAAATCCCAAGGTCCTCTAAAGATCGGGTGGACACGACGACTTCTGCGGTCTCATCGATTAACTCAAGTAAACGGGTTTGACCGTTGAGGAATGCAGACGCCGCCAGGAAGCTGGAAAGCATGAGCGCAAGCGCGGTGGTTTTTGTGTAGAGGGATTTCATATTGTTAAACCGAGGGTAGCGAAAAGCGAACTGGCTGGAGGCTTAGGGCGAGGCGGATGCCGATGGGGCGCCTGCAGCCTCCGGCCGCGGAGGTGAGTTATACCGAAAGCCCGCATTTGGATTGCGCGGGTCGAAGGCGAAGGCGTCCAAATTATCAAGAAAGTTGCGTAGGGTGATTGCGGATATCGAAAAGCCGAGACCCTCCGCGCCCATGGCCACGACTTTCATATTATTCACCCCGACGACCTCGCCGCGTAAATTCAGGAGCGGGCCACCGGAATTTCCCGGACTGATCTGCGTGGTCGTTTGCAAGTAAATACGGCCGTCAATCACACGGTTCGTCAGGCTGATGATACCCTCGGAAACGGTACGGTCCAAGCCAAGCGGGCTTCCAATCGCAAAAACAGACTGCCCCTCCCGCAAATCACCCCCACCACCGAGAGCAACCGTTTTGAAGCGCCTTTCGGTATCTTCGATCTTCAGGAGCGCTAAATCCATCTCGCTGCTGGAAGCGACGATCCGCACATTATCAAAGGTCAACTTGTTTAACTCACGATCCGTGCGTTCAAAGACAGTCACAGAGATGCGGTTTTCCCCGGCAATCACATGATCATTGGTCACGACATAGCCCTCCGGGTTGATGACAAATCCGGAGCCGAGACCGGTGGGCGTTTGGACCAGCGTAACGGCTTCTCCGAGGGACGTGACATTATCCCTTAAGGAACGCTCTCTCCTGCTTTCACCGATCCGGTAAAGTTCTCCACTTGTTTCAAACTGCGGATCGGAAACCGCGTCGCCGTTCTCCCGGGTTAAGTCATGGCGCAGGTGGATCGCATCCTTGGGAATCTCCAAAAGCGTATAGCCCAAGTCGACGAAGAGCTTTCCGTCACGCTCTAGGAGGACTTGCCCCTGCACCCGGCTTCCGTTGCTCAGCTCGATTTCCGAGGGAGCCCCAGAGACGCCCTGTAAGCCTGCCATAAGCGTCGCAAGCAGGAGAGTGAACAAATGGGTAGTGAAGTGTTTCATTGCATAAATCAGCGACTGGGCTGTCCTGGTCGGCTTGCCTCTGACGGCAACCCGCCACGGTTATTTGGTACCATCTGCGTATTGTTTTTGCAGCTGCTCAACGATCGATGGGTCGGCCAGGGTCGTCGTATTGCCCAGCGCCTTACCTTCGGCGATGTCGCGTAGCAAACGCCGCATAATTTTACCGGAGCGTGTTTTGGGAAGATCACTGCTGAATAAAATTCGTTCCGGGCGGGCGAACTTTCCGATCGCCTTATCCACCATAGTGACGAGTTCCTTTTTCAACGCCTCGTCATGCTTTGCGGACATTTTCACGGTGACAAAGGCAACAAGGCCTTGTCCCTTGATCTCATGGGGAACGCCAATCACCGCAGACTCAACCACGCTGGGATGCTCCACAAAAACGCTTTCCAACTCAGCGGTGCCGATCCGGTGGCCTGATACGTTTACCACGTCATCAACCCGGCCCAAAATCCAGAAATAGCCGTCCTCGTCGATTCGGGCACCATCTCCAGGGAAATAGTGGGCTCCCTTCCATTTACACCAGTAAGTCTCTTTAAAGCGCTGTGCATCACCGTAAATACCCCGCAAAATGCCGGGCCACGGCTTGCGAATAGCCAGGAGGCCTGCGTCCGCAGGGTCTCCCTCTTCGGTCAACACAGCCGGCTCGATGCCAAAGAACGGTAAGGTTGCGCAGCCGGGTTTCGTCGGCGTGACGCCCGGCAGCGGACTGAGCATAATGCCGCCTGTTTCGGTTTGCCACCAAGTGTCAACGATGGGACAGCGCTCACCGCCCACCACCGCATGGTACCAAATCCAAGCCTCCGGATTGATCGGCTCACCTACGGTACCAAGCAGGCGGAGTGAGCTCAGGTCGCGCTTGGTCAACCATTCATCCCCCCACTTCATGAACGCGCGGATGGCGGTCGGCGCGGTGTAAAATGTCGTCACCTTATAGCGCTCAACGATCTCCCAGAAGCGGCCGTAGTCCGGAAAGTCCGGCGCACCTTCGTACATCACCTGAGTCACCCCGTTCTGCATGGGGCCGTAGATGATGTAGCTATGCCCGGTGATCCAACCCACATCCGCAGTGCACCAGTACACGTCGTTAGCCTGAAGGTCGAAGATATACTTCGCGGTGAGGTAGGTGTAGACCATGTAGCCACCGGTGGTGTGCATGATACCCTTGGGCTTCCCGGTCGTGCCACTCGTGTAGAGTAAAAAGAGCAGGTCCTCGGCGTCCAATTCCTCGGCCGGACAGTCTGGGCTCGTGCCCTCAAGCACGTCCTCCGCCCAGTGGTCCCGCCCTGCCTGCATGGCACACTCGACAGAAAGCGCTCCCCCCCTTCGAATGACCAACACCGCCTCAATTGAGCTGCAGTCAGCGATGCCCTCATCGACGATTGCCTTGAGCGCGAGGACTTTGCCGCGACGGTAACCGCCATCCGCGGTAATGATGAGCTTGGCTCCGCAATCGTCCACCCGATCGCGGATAGAATCGGCCGAAAAGCCCGCAAAGATTACCGTGTGAACAGCACCAATCCGGGCACAGGCGAGCACCGCAACCGCCAAATCAGGAATCATCGGAAGGTAAATCGCGACACGGTCACCCTTTTTGATTCCCAGGCCCTTCAAGGCATTGGCGAAGTGGCACACTTCTTTAAGGAGCTCGCGGTAGGTGAGCTGTCGCCGGTCTCCGGGCTCACCCTCCCAGAGCAATGCGGGCGTTTCGCCCCGGCCTTCAGCGACGTGCCGATCAAGGCAGTTGTAGGCCAGGTTCGTCTTCCCGCCGACAAACCACTTGAAAAAAGGAGCCTCGGAAGCGTCGAGCGTTTGGTCCCATTTTTTAAACCAGTGCAAATCCTCCGCGACCTCTCCCCAATACTTCTCTGGATCTGCAATACTGCGGTCGTACTCCGCCTGATAGGTTTCCATTCCGAAAATATGCGCACCTTTGCTGAAAGCCGCGGGCGGAGCAAACTTCCGGTGTTCGTGGGAGTAACTTTGGTAAGCTTCGTTTTGATCAGACATGGTTTGGTTTGGGGGTGGGCTAAAATAACAGAGACTTGTTCAGTGGACGGGGCTTTCACCTCCGCCCGGTAGCCTCTCTTTGATTACAAATAGCAATCAAACTAATATGCCGCGGTCAAATATGTTTCCACCCGAACTTCTCCGTGATAGCCTCGGGCAAGCTGGTGAAGCGCAACCAAGCCAAAGCGATCAACCCGACGGAAGCCTTCAGAAAAATTTCTAAATCGTCTTCCAAAAGCAGTTGACAAGATTTGGGCCCCACCCCTTGCTCATCCTTTTTCTATCCACCCGGATAGCACTTTTTGCGATGGAGAATTTCGCCGACCAATGCCTCGATATGGCCCAATCAATTTTGGGACATAATCTTGAATCTATTCACGAAACGGGAACAATCACCCCCGTTAGCGGAGAAGCGTACCGCGAAGATGAGCCGGGCCACGCCGCCCTCGCCATTGGGGAGTACTTTCGCGCCACCGGAGAAACCAAGCTGGGCGATTATGATTTAATCGATCTCGCGGCAAGGACGATCACGGCGCAGGCCTTTACCGAGGAGGAAATGGAAAACGGCCTCGCCTACGCCGCCCTGGGCCTCCTCTCTTTTGGCCCATCCAAAGAGCGTAATCCCGTATGGGAGCGCTTGCTGGACCCCACCCGTGAGCAATTGGATAAGCGGCTGTTGGCGCGGACTGACTACGACAACCACTTTCAGAGTTTTAACATCGCGAAGTCCGTGGCCCGCTACAGCATCGGCCTTTCGAAAAAAGACGAAACGGGCCGGCTGATTGACCGCTTCATCGAGCGGATCGAATCTCACAGTAGCACAGGTTACTTCGACGACGCCGAAACAGACAGTACCCTGAACGGCACCTTCGACATATATGGCGTGATGAGCTTCGTCTTTATCCGCCAGTCCCTTCAGTTGCACGCAAATCTGCAACTCCGCGAGCGCAAGTTGCCCACCCTCCGCAGCTATGCGGAAAAGTTTGTAAAACTCATTCCAGAAATCGTCCGCCAAGACGGCTTGGGCTGGGCTTACGGACGCTCGATCGGTGCTTACGGACAGATGCACTGCATAAGCCTCATCCTGCAAGCCATGCGGGATGGCTGGATTGCCGAGAGCCAGCGCGACCTGTACAACGACACCCTCCGCCGGCTGTTCATGTACTTTTTTGTGACCTACCTCGACCAAGAGCACGGCTACGTCGTGATTAGAGATCAGGAGCGGGCCACGGTGCCCAACCACACCACCCGCATGGCCAACTTCGACGCCGCCCGCTACCTCTGCCAGTGGAGCCGCTTGGCGCGCGAGATCTCGGGATCGGCGACGCCCAAGGCGCCCGTTCCACCACGCAAGGTAGGCCGTTACGTCTCTTTTGATAAGTCGAACAAAAAGGAGCAGGGACTCTTCGTTTACCAAGATCCCTCCACTGGCTTAGCGCTGCAGCTCCCCCTTTGCGCCTCCAACGGCCAAGGCACCTCAGACTACCTCGCCTTCCCCCACGCACCAGGCATCTTCGACTGGCCCGTCAATAGCTACCTGCCCATTATGACGCCGGAGCTGACTTTTGGCGACAAGGTGATCGTGCCCGCTTTCTACGGGAAAAACTGCGTGACCAAGCTCGGCTTACGCAATGCGCTTACCTTCAGCTATGACCAA
>PWZW01000035.1 GCA_003567255.1 Puniceicoccaceae bacterium
ACATCGACCTCACGGATCAAATCGCCCTCCACCAAAATAGGGAGGGAGCGGTAAATGGTTGCACGGGATACAGAGCTATCGATCGCCCGCGCCGCATCCAACAACCCCTCCGCCGTAAAGTGGCCACTCTGGATGAGTGCTGCGTCAACAATCGCCATACGTTGATTAGTCACCCGGAGCCCCTTTTGCGTAAGGTAAGCTTTAAAGCGCTCGCGCACAGAGGCTTGGGAAGGATTCGTAGGGTTGGCGTTGTCGGACATACAATTTCGAACGGGTTGATCTTTGCTGAAGAACCTTGCGTAGGTCAATCCCCTTAAAAAGCAGCGGCAGGCACGCGCGTGAATGCCTTAGCGGCGTCTCCTGCGTTGAATCTTTTCCAGCGTTTCGCGCATGTCCACAACCAGTTGCTCGGTCGCCTCATCATCCAAGTCGACAAAAATGAAAAAGTTTCCATCTTGAATAGGGCCATCGAGGCGACGGAGTCCAACAGGAACGCCGCCAACCAGGAGGGCTACCCGAGCCCCGTTGTGCTCCACGCTCGCGCGGAACAGTCGACGGCTCGCCAGTTCGTCCATCTGGATGAGGACAGCCAGGCCAAGATCAACTTGAACCAATTCGATGTTGGTGATCTCAAACTCGTTAACCAGGGGCATCCGCGCGACATTGAGGGAAGCACGGCTAGTCTCCATTTGGACGTTAATCGTCTCCCCTGTTCCGGGTCCACCTCTCACCTCAAGGTGCAAGCGGGGCACTGCCGCATCCTCAATTACCCGATCCCTCCGGCAACCCGAACTGAGGAAAAGCGTGGCAAGGCACAGGCTAAGCATTCCGTAGATAAAAGTCTTTGATTTCATAAAAGAGTAACAGTGAAAGGGAGGTTAAACGAGTTCGCCAAGGACGTCCTGCACTTGCAAAAGAATCTCCGGAGAGAGACTCAGGATGGGTACCGCAAGCTCGCGTTTTTCGCGGACATGCAGGTAGGTTTGGTTACCGGTGCGGGCCCGCGGACCGATGGGCCGCAGCAGGCGCTTCCTCTCGAGCAGGAGAGCCAGCAGATGTTTCAGCGCGTCGCGGTAATCCCGCTCCGCAGCCGTTACCTCACCACCCGCCTCGGACGGGTTTGTGAAGAGAGATAAAAATAATTCCTCGGCGGATTGGATAGTTAAGCGCCGAGCTGCCGCCGCAGCCTCTGCGTCCGACTTGACTACGCGGGTCCACCTTCCGAGGAGCGTGCCCTCGACATTGAATTCAGCCAGCTCCGCCTCCCGCACATCGGCGCGACCCAGCTCATTGGCATCGTGCACCTTAAAAATCAGACAAGCCACGCGTTCGCCCTCCTCGAAGGTCGACTGTGAATGCGCCGAAACGCGGGAAAGTGATCGAAACTGCCAATCCATAAACGTAAAACTCAACAGGATAAACAGCGCTTGGGTTAATGTCTAACCTTTGTTTTTAACCGAAAATAAGCGTCTGGCTCAATGACCTGACCCTGAAAACTGAACCGCTTGAAAAGTTCGTTTGGTTTTAACACAAAGGACACCAGAAAAATGAAAAACAAGCAACACCGCGTAGAAACGATCAACACTTTCGTCAGCCCACCGAAATTACAGTGACGGCGGCCTCTGGCTTCCGGTGCTTATTCGCTTAAAATCGCCGTTTATTTAGTGTCCCCCGCAGCAGGCAGTTTCGGTCATGGCTTGCAGAGCTGCGGCCCGACCGATGGGACGATCGTCGCAATCCAAATCACCCAGAGCATACTGCATCCCATTCAGGAGGAAGCCCAACAGCTCGGGACGTTCAAAGCTTTGCGCATTGTGCGAGGGTGAGCTGAAGAAAACCCGACCTGCTTTGTAAGGCTTAATCCAAGCGACATAGCGAGGCAACTCCGACATTTCCTGACGTCGCCGCTCATTGCGAATTTCGAGTGTCGAGGTCTCCATTTCCAGCATCGGCGCGAAATTGAAATTTTCGTAGGCACCGATCATGACGTAGGGCTCGTCGTAGTGCACGAAAGGCTCACCACCAAAAGGCTCAAGCAGCGGGTGGTCCGGCTTCACTGGATACAAGGTGACGTCTTGTTGGGGCGGGTGGTAGTCAAAGCTGCCTCCGGCCAGTTCACTGAATTCATCCGAGTAATTAAAGTTGGTGATGGCACCATGCAGTAGGACCAAACCGCCGCCCTCTGCAACATAGTCCACCAAACTACGATAGAGCATTTTCGCTAATGCCTCACGCTCGGCCAACGGCATGTCTTTATACTTTTCGCCAAACTCATCGATTTTGCCAATAAGCACATCGTGAAAAAGATCTCGCTCACCGCGATCCGGGCAGTTGTTATTCAGCACGACGGCGTCGAATTCCCTCAGGCGTTCCGGCCGGAAGACCTCGATATCAACTGAAGACACCGTCTCGTAAGCACCACTTTCATTGCCAAGGATTTCAATCACCGCTTCACTGTGGGGAATGCACCAATGCACAAACCCGGTCACCAAGGAAAAAACCAGCACCTTACGCGGCTCCTTTGGCTCCACCGCGGGTGCTTTCGGTGCGCGCTCGGCCACCAAGTCTTTCCAGTCTTGATTGAGCTCAAAAGCAGGCGCACGTTGCGCGTGGGTGATTACGGATAGCCCTAGCAGCAAGGCTAAGGAGGCACTGGTTGCTTTTACCATATTATCGAAAGGCTAGACGCCGCGCATTTACTGTCAACGCACATCACTGCAACCGGCTTGCCCAGCGGTGCGCTAAAAGAAAGGAACCCACCACCGCCTTTCGCCGGTGCGCAAACTGGAAACGAATCCACTGCATGTTCAGCCTGTTCCCTTTAGTTCGGCCAATTCCGCTTCGCGCGCATCGGAGTGCGCCCTTTCCTCCGCGCCACTCAATTTATTGATGAGGGAAACCGCGCGTTCGGCTTCCTCAAAAGTTGACTGCAAGCGCGCCGAAGCGCGGGAAAGTGAGCAATCGCCAATCGATAGAATGGAACAAACCAAGACCTTGCTTGTGCGCATGACTAACTTTTGTTTTCGCCAAGAAATTACCTTTGTTTAAGGGAAAAAGCTCTTTATGTTTGCGGAAATGATAAGTCATCTTCGCCGGGCAATCCCGAAAGATTTGGAAGGGCTTTGGCAACTGGAGCTGGCCTGCTTTGAACCCGGCCGCTTGGAAACGCGCCGCACTTTGCAGCGCTCTTTGAAAAACCCCAAACACGAGGTTTGGCTATGCGCTCATCCGATCGAAACAGCCCAAGCGACCGCAGCACTTTACCTGAGGGTTTACCGAAAAACCGTGCGCTTACACTCAATTGCAGTGCACCCCAGCGCCCAAGGCCAAGGCTTGGGCAGCCTTCTTTTTGATCACGCACGAAAACGGACCCAGACCCTGGGGCGCTCCTACCTAAGCCTTGAGGCAGAGCAACGTAACACCCGCTTATGCAGCTGGTACGCCCGCCACGGTTTCCGCGTGCATCGGGAACTGCCCAACTATTACGCACCCGACCGCCCCGCGCTACGCATGCGCCTAACCCTCGATAAACGTCCGGATTGCTGCCCGTAGCCCCCGGCTCCTCCCCCACCTGGAAAGACAAGATGCCTCATCGCGACTTACTCGTTGTTAACAATCCCGCTAATTGGAATATTCCGCTGGAAGCGGTCGATATCATTTCCGCCCGGGAGTACCTTGCGCCCAAGCCAAAGGCCAACCCTGCTCACCCCCGGGTCTTCAATCTCTGCCGCGCCTATGGTTACCAAACCCTCGGGTACTATGTTTCGCTTTTGGCGGAAGCCCGGGGTCAGCGGGCCATTCCAAGCGTGGCAACCTTGCGCGATTTCCGCTCCCCTGAAATTGCGCGATCACTGGGCCAGGAAATTGACGAAATCATACAAGCTTCGCTTAAAAGTGTGACCAGCATGGAGTTTAGCCTACCCATTTACTTTGGAGAATCCCTGAATCCCTCGCATCAAAAACTCGCCGCCCAACTATATCGATTATTTCCCGCTCCGCTGCTCCGCGTCCAATTTCATCGGGATACCCGTTGGCATCTCAAGGTGGTGACACCCTTTACCGTAAGCAACCTACCGGAAAGCGAACGCGAGCAAATCTGCGCAATCGCCGTCCGCTATTTTCGAAAAAGGTCGACGCCGCGACCACATAAACAGCGCTTTCTCTACGATCTTGCGGTCTTGGTCGATGCTGGCGAAGCGTCTCCGCCCTCTGATCCCATCGCCCTTGAACGCTTTGCCAAAGCCGCTCGGGAAATTGGCTTTTTTGTCGAAATCATTGGCAAACAGGATGCCGACAGATTAACCGAGTTTGACGCGCTTTTCATCCGACAAACCACTGCAGTCGAGCACATCACCTACCGGCTCTCCCGGCTTGCCCACGCCGAGGGGCTCATTGTCATAGACGATCCTTGGTCCATTCTGCGGAGCGCCAACAAAATATACCTCGCTGAATCACTTGCCCGCGCGGGCATTGCCACTCCGAAAACGGACATCCTGACCCGAGAAGACCTCCAAAACGATCGGCTGACGCGGATACCCGTACCTACCGTGCTGAAGGTACCCGATGGGGCTTTCAGCCGGGGTGTGGTGAAGGTCGAGCATAGGGAGCAACTGGCCGATGCCGTGCGGGCTATGCTAAAAGATTCCGAGTTGATCATCGCCCAGGAGTACATGCCCAGTGAGTATGACTGGCGGATCGGCATACTTGACCACCAACCTCTCTATGCCTGCAAATATTACATGGCGGAAGGGCATTGGCAAATCTACAACTGGACCGCCAAAAATCCCAAAAAGGTCGTGGGGAAGAGTGAAACCATGCATGTCGAGCTCGTCCCCCCCGCCGTCATTGACTTGGCAAAGCGGGCAGCTCGCCTGATGGGCGACGGGCTCTACGGGGTGGACATCAAGCAGCTCGGTGACCGCATCGTGGTGATTGAGGTGAATGATAACCCGAGCATCGAAAGCGGCGTCGAGGACGCCGTCCTCGGCATGGAACTCTATCGTCGAATCGCACGTTCCTTTCGCCGCCGGATCGAGGTGGCCCGCGGCTAGCGTCGGCTAGGCCCGAAGCACAAAAGGCTCTACCTCACGGGCAAGTCCGGTCCCGGCATCCACCCGCACCAAGGTTCCCGCGATCCGCACATCCCCGCTTGCCACTTCATAACGCCGCTTCATGCCGTCCAAAAAAGTTTCCACTACGGCATCCACCTCACGGCCAATGACGGAATCGTAGGGACCGCACATACCCACATCGGTTTGATAAGCCGTACCCTTGGGCAGTATCGCGGCATCTGCCGTGGGGACATGGGTATGCGTCCCCAAAACCGCAGCCACCCGGCCATCCAGATACCGCCCAAAAGCAATTTTTTCTGCTGTCGTTTCGGCATGTATTTCAACAAAAACCGCGTCCACCTTTTGCTCCATCGCCATGAGCATCCGATCGGCGGCGACGAAAGGACACCCCACTTTCATATTCATAAAAGTCCGCCCCAAAACCGTGAACAAGCCCAAGCGCAGGCCCTTACGCTCGAGAATAAGGTGGTCTCGCCCGGGACACCGCTCCGGAAGATTGGCCGGACGACAGACACGCGCCAGCGAGGATATTTCCTGATCAAAATTGCGCTGATCCCAGACATGGTCTCCCAAGGTCATACCGTTTAGACCGGCCTGTCCGAGTGTTTCTGCAAGCGCGGCGGTCAAGCCCGCGCCTCCGGCGGCATTTTCGGCATTGGCCAAGATAAAATCCGCTTGAAACTGCGTGCGCATCGTGTCGAGACTGGAAAGGACCAGCTGGCGACCGGGGCGGCCAACAATATCGCCCAGAAAGATAAAAGAAAGCATGACCGCAGTTTGCTTGACCAAAAGCAATTGAGCAAGGACGTTCAAAGCTTGCTCAGGGCGCTTTTTCCTGTCTTCCTACCTTTTCAAAATTTTTTTTCTTTCTCAAAAGTAACCTCCAGCCAGTGATATTATGAAAAGCGAAACCGCTATAAACTTCCCTAAACAGGACGAGATCGGCCCCGAAATGCGTGGTGCGGATGTCCTCGTGCAAGCGCTTGAGCGTGAGGGAGTGGATGCTGTATTCGCTTATCCTGGAGGCGCTTCCATGGAGCTGCACCAGGCGTTGACCCGGAGTAAAAAGATCCGCACGATCCTGCCTCGCTTTGAACAAGGCGGCGGATTTATGGCCCACGGCTACAGCCGGGCCACCGGTAAAGCAAGTGTCTGCATGGCCACCAGCGGACCCGGTGCAACGAATTTGGTGACTTGTATCGCGGATGCTTTCATGGACAGCATTCCGCTGATTGCGATCACTGGTCAGGTTTATCAGGAGTTCATTGGTAAGGCCGCGTTTCAGGAAACCGACTTTTTCGGGATGACCCTCCCGATCGTCAAGCACAGCTACCTGGTGCTCAATAAGGAAGATCTTCCACGGGTGGTGAAAGAGGCATTTCATCTTGCGCAAACCGGGCGCCCCGGTCCGGTGGTCATTGATATCCCCAAAGACGTGCAGCAGGCCATCTTCCAGCCGACCTTCCCTGCTACGGTGGACATCCCCGGGTACAAAGTCGAAAAGCCAACGGCCAGCGACGAGGCATTGCTCCCCGTCCTTGACCTGATCAAGCAGGCAGCACGTCCGGTACTTTACGTTGGGGGTGGGATTGTTTCCGGAAATGCGGAAAACGAACTTCGCGCCTTTGCCGAAGCCACCGGCCTCCCCGTCGCCTCTACCCTTATGGGTATTGGTGCTTTCGATGCAGAGCACCCGCAGTCACTCTACTGGTTCGGGATGCACGGTACCGTTGCCGGAAACTGGGCCGTGTGCGACTCTGATTTGTTAATCTGCGCCGGGGCCCGCTTTGACGACCGGATTACCGGAAAGGTGGACAAATTTGCGCCGGATGCGACGATTGTGCACATTGATCTGGACGCTTCCGAGCACAATAAAAATAAGCGGGTTTCACTTCCCATTCTATCTGACGTCAAGCACGCCCTCAGTCGGTTGACCTCGCTGGCAAAGTCCACCGGTTTTGAAAAGCCCGACTTGTCTGCGTGGTTCAAAACGATCAACGAATGGAAGCAGGCACATCCCTTTGAGTATGAGCAGACGGACTTCATCCTCCAGCAGGAGGCTATCGAAGTGCTCTACGAAGAGACCAAGGGCGAGGCTTTGATCACCACCGGCGTGGGCCAACACCAGATGTGGGCCGCGCAGTTTTACAAATTCAGTAAACCGCGCACATACATTAGCTCGCTGGGCTTGGGTACCATGGGCTTCGGACTGCCTGCGGCGCTTGGCGCCAAGGTCGCACGCCCCGACAAGACGGTGGTCGATATCGATGGAGACGGCTCATTCCTGATGAACGTCCAAGAGCTGGCCACCGCCAAAATCGAAAAAATCGATGTGAAGGTGCTTCTCCTCAACAATCAACACCTCGGCATGGTTGTGCAATGGGAGGATCTTCTCTACGAAAGCGTGCGGGGCCAGACCATCCTCAGTGATCCCGATAACATCGGAGGGCCGGAAAACCTTTCTGGGATTTATCCGGATTTTGTGAAGGTCGCCGAAGGCTTCGGTATCAAGGCGCGGCGGGTGGTCAAGCGAGATGAATTGCGCGCCGCAATCCGGGAAATGCTGGACCACGAAGGTGCTTACGTTTTGGACGTGATCGTGCCTTACACAGAACACGTTTTACCGATGATCAAGCAAGGCCTCTCAGCCAAAGAAATTCTCATAAAATAAAAACGATGATTCAAGCGGCACTTCCCTTGCTCAAGTGCCTGAAAAGCTATGCGAAAATTCATGTTATTCAGTTTGCTGATCCTTTCAGCAGCTCGCCTCGTTGGCGATGTAGTCAACACCGTGGATGGTTCCCGCCTTACCGGAACAATTGTTTTGATCGATGGGGGTGAGCTTCACCTAGAGACCGAGTACGCAGGAACGATAAAGATTGATCAGGCAAAAGTTGCCTCCTTTGAGACCGACGAGCCTGTCTCGGTTCGTCTGGCGAGCGGTGCCACGCTGTCCGGCCCGGTGCGTATTGGCGCAGACGGCACCCTGAGGGTGAGTGCTCCCGATGGGACGCTTGAGACGAATATGGACCGCGTTACCCAAACCTGGCGGACTTCAGCACGCGATCCCCTCGTTGTTCAGCAAGAAAAGGAAGTTGCGGCACTCAGCCGCCGCTGGGTCTATGAGGCTAATTTTGACCTGCTTGGTCGGGCCGGAAATTCCAAAGAAATCGGCTTTGGCAGTTCTTTTGAAGCCAACCTCAAGGGTCCGGACGACAGTTTCAGGGTGTTTGGTACCTACGAATACCGCGAGCGCAACGACTCCCGCTCGGCCGATCGCATTCTAGGGGGAGCAGAGTATGAAAACTTTTTCACCGGCATTTTTGGTTGGTACGTCAGGACCCAAATGGAAACCGATCGCATCCGCCAGTTTGACTTCCGCTCAACTTCAGGTGCCGGAATGTCCTACCGCTTAATCAATTCGGATACGCAGAGCCTCGTCCTTCGTTCCGGTTTCGGTTACGAATACACTTCCTTCACGAATAACGACCCAGACGCCAGCGAAGGTACTTTTGACTTTGGTCTGGCTCACCGCAAACGGATGAACGACCGCTTCCTCTTGAGAAATAACGTTACCGTGGTGCCTACCATGGACGACATTGGCGACTACCGTGCAGTTCACGAATCCTCGCTCGAGTTCCCCATCGGAACTTCTAAAAACTGGAGCGTACGTTCAGGTATCCTCAACGAGTACGAGTCCCGCCCGGCAGCAGCCAAACGCCTGGACACCACCTACTTCTCACGAATGGTGCTGCGTTGGGAGTAACGTCCCGGATTTATCCATTCCCCTTCCCAGCCGCCCCCTCCCCGGGGCGGCTTTTTTATCTAAGGGGCTTTACTTAATGTTTCGCATCGAGAGATTGCCAAGGCACGATCAAACCGACAATAATCGGAGATCGTTTTCTCTACCAAGCTCAACCGCTATTAAGTCGATGCCAACCACCCAAACCATTCCCAATTCCCAAAGCCGTTTTCCTTTCAAAGCAATTGCTGCAATGGCGGAGAACCGGGTAATCGGTGCAGAGGGCGACATTCCGTGGCACTTACCCGAAGACTTAAAGTGGTTCAAGCAATGCACGCTGGATGCGATCGTGGTGATGGGGCGCAAAACGTACGAGTCGATTGGGCGCCCCCTTCCGCGGCGCGAAACCTTCGTCCTCAGCCGCACACCTCACGCAATTCCGGGAGTGCGGAGTTTCACCGACTTATCCATGCTGGAAAAGTTTAAAACCGATAAGCCGATATGGATAGCTGGGGGCGCGGAGATTTATGCCCTCATGCTGCCCTTTTGCCATGAGTTGATGCTTACCCGGGTTCACCAATCAGTGGACGGCGATACCTTTTTTCCGCCCTTCGAGGATCGGTTCTCATTGGCCGAGGTCCTGCACTCCAGCGAATCACATAATATCGAACGCTGGGTTCAGTCGGCGGATTCGTGATTGCCGATAAAAACAATTTCAAGTTCTTAAAATGACCACAGCAAATTCACTCAATATCCTTGTCGTCGGCTCCGGCGGACGCGAACACGCAATCGTACAAACCTGCCTTGCCAGCCCGCGCGTAAGCAAGGTAATTGCAGCCCCCGGCAATGGAGGCATGGCCGGCGTGGTGACGTGTTTTCCGGTTTCCGCCGAAGACGTCACGGGGCTCGTTGCCCTTGCTCAAAAGGAAACCATCGACTTTGTTATCGTTGGCCCGGAGGTACCACTGACCCTCGGGCTCGTAGATGCGCTTGAAGCTGTCAACATACCAGCTTACGGACCCCGTAAAGCCGGTGCCCAACTGGAAGGGAGCAAAGTCTTTTGCAAAGACTTTTTTGCCCGCCACCACATCCCAACCGCAGCCTACGCTTCTTTCAGCGAAGTGGAGCCTGCCCTCGCCTATTTGGAAACGCACCCTGCGCCCATCGTGATTAAAGTCAGTGGTTTGGCCGCAGGTAAAGGGGTAATCATGGCAGAAACCCAGACCGAAGCGACTCAAGCGGTTAAAAGTATTTTAAGTGAAGGTGCCTTCGGCGAAAGCGGCGCGGAAATTGTCATCGAAGAATGGCTACAGGGTGAGGAGGCCTCCATCCACGTAATCACCTCTGGAAACGATGCACTCATCCTCCCACCGAGCCAAGACCATAAGCGTATTGGCGAGGGCGATACCGGCCTAAATACCGGTGGCATGGGGGCCTATGCGCCCGCCGCCGTCGTCACTGAGGAAATCATGGAGCAAGTGCGCAGGGAAATTATTGAACCGACGCTTAAAGGTTTGAAGGCCGATGGCATCGACTACCGAGGCACCCTATACGCCGGGATTATGCTGACACCCCAAGGTCCAAAAATGCTTGAGTACAATGTCCGTTTCGGAGACCCGGAAACTCAAGTCCTCCTGCCTTTGATCGAATCGGATTTGGTACCGATCCTTCTTGCCGCAGCTCAGGGTAAACCGCTCCCCCGGCCAATCAAAATAAGAGACGCCTCTGCCATGGTCGTTGTGCTCGCCGCCGATGGGTATCCGCAAGCCTACGACAAAGGGGCACCCATCCATCTGCCAGAAGCAGGTGCACCGTTTACAAAAATCGTCCACGCCGGGACTGAGCTAAACAAAGATGGGGCACTCGTTACGAATGGAGGCAGGGTCCTTGGGGTGAGCGCCTATGCCGATAGCTTACGCGAGGCGGCAGATCGGGCCTACGCACTGGCTGCTCAGATAGATTTCGAAGGTAAATATCTTCGCCGGGACATCGGACACCGGCAACTGCGCAGATAAACCCGCCTCCACACGTTGTTAAAAGGGTTGGCACTTCCGTCGATGTGCAATGAGCCACAGGCTCAGGAGTGCTTCGCAGTGGTGCAAGCAGCGCAGCCTCAACTACCCACGTGGCTTAGTTACCGTTGGCCCAGTGCTCGCGGCAGAATGCCCTGAGGGCGGCCGTTTGCTCTGCTCCAGCTTGATCAAGTGCAGGGAGGAGACCGCTGGCCCTATCCCACTGATTCGCTCGGCAAGCTTCCTGAATAGCTGCGGCAAAGACTCCCACAGAAGATGCGCCGAAGTGACCGCTGGCTCCCTTAATCGTATGGGCCTCACGCCCGGCGAGCCCGGCGTCCCGATCCTCAATGGCCTTCTTTAAAGCTTCCATGCGCGCGGGAAAATCTTTCTCAAACAAGTTGACCAGGTTTTTAAAAAACTCTGGGCCAAACTCGTTGGCAAACTCTTTGACCGCATCGATATTCAGGCTTTCCTTTTTTTTCATTTGGGGAGGCGCTGCTTTCTCCACAACGAGGTCAGGACTGCGGACAAAAACTTCGCGCAACTTGGACACTGAAATGGGCTTATAGACATAATCGTTTATGCCCACGCTGAGGAACTCGGAACGGTACTCCCGCATGACGTCGGCGGTCATTGCCACAATCCACGGAAAATCACTTTTACCAGAGCATTTACGGATAGCTTTAGCTGCGTCCATCCCATCCATGACCGGCATCTGAATATCCATCAGTACGACATCATGTCGACCCGCTTCCCATGCCTCGACGGCCTCTGCACCATTTTCCACATAGTCCGCCTCGTAACCGAGTAGATTGAGCATCCCTTGTGTGACCTTGGTATTGATTTCGTTATCCTCGGCAACCAGGATGCGCAACGGAGCACCTTCGTGGTTTAAGAATTTTTTAGGGAGCTCCTCGCCGGAGGTTTCATCCCTCCCAAACATAACCTTCGACATTGCCCGAATGAGATCTATCTGCTTGGCGGGCTTATTGAGGTAGCTGATGTTGAGGGCATCGGTTTGTTGGCGAATCGAACGCTGCTCCCCCAGGGAAGTCAGTAGCACAATTGGTAAGTCGGGGAGACGCTCACGGAGGGCCTTCGCAAGCGCCAGGCCATTCATTTCTGACATGTCAAAATCGAGTACCGCGACTGAGGGAGTGAAGGCATGATCGTCTAGTTCAACAAGCGCTTGCGAAGGCCCACCGCAAAGCCGCACAACCATACCCAGCCGCTTGAATTGGAAGTCGAGCATGCGCCGGTTTACCTTTGAATCGTCAACGACGAGCACGCCCTTCCCGGAGAAATCAACGGTTTCATCAGCCAACCAAATCGGGGAAATCTCGGAAGCATCGGCAGCGGGTAACCTCAAGGTGAAACTAAATTTGGCGCCCCCTTCAGGAAGATTTTCCGCCCAAATGCGCCCGCCCATCGCATCGACCAAGCTGCGGCAAATAGACAGGCCCAAGCCTGTGCCTCCGTACCGATTAGAGGAAGCCGCATCTTCCTGAATAAAAGGCTGAAAAAGCTTGCCGATAAGGGCTTTGGATATACCCGGACCTGTATCCGTCACCGAAACGAGGAGTCCATCCGTCTCCTCAGGATCAGGAACCACCTCTAAAAAAATACTGCCCTTTACGGTGAACTTCGCCGCATTTCCTAAAAGGTTGAGGAGAATTTGACGGACTCGAGAGGGATCTCCCCGATAAAAGACCGGCACCTGCTCAGCAATCGCATAACCGCACTCCACCAGGTTTGCCTCCACTCTCGGAGAAACGATCGTGATGGCCTCCTCAAACAGTATGGAAAGGTCAAAGGCTCTTTCCTCTAACTCCAAGTGGCCCGCCTCTATTTTGGACAAGTCCAAAATATCGTTCACCAACGAAAGTAAGTGATTCGCACTGGCGCGAATGGTGGAAAGGAATTCAGCCTGTTCTCCTTTGAGACCGGAGGAGGCAAGGAGCTCGGCCATACCAAGCACACCGTTAAGCGGCGTCCTAATTTCGTGGCTCATATTGGCCAGAAAACGGGATTTTTCCAAGTTTGCCTGTTCCGAGGCCTGACGGGCATCCTCCAAGCTCTTCTGATAAGCAACACGTGCGGTAATATCTCTAAAATACCAAACCCAGCCCAATAATGAGGCATCTTCCGCCAATGATTTTGCTCCGTACACCTCAATGTGTCTGCCATCCTTGAGCCGAACCTCATAAAGCCAGCGATCCCTCTCCGAATTAAGAAACGCCTGCCACCCTGCGGTGAATTCATCTGGATTGTCCATCAAGGGAATCAATCGCCGGCGCACCGTGGACTGATTGCCTACGTTTAGAAGGTCTCGATCAAGATTCCAAAGGGTGCAAAATTTATCATTATTGGCGATGAGGCGAAAGTCCTTATCCTGAACGAGAATGGCCGCTTGAGCCAGGTTTTGCTGGGTTTGCAAGAGGGAGTTCAGCTGTTGAATCCGCTTCGTCTCATTGGACCGTTCGGTGACATCACGATGGATCGCAGCCCAGTGCGTAATTTTTTTGTGAGCATCGCGAATAGGAGAAACCTGCCATTCCGCTTCGTAGGCAGACCCATCCATACGGTACAGGGTGATCAACCCCTCATGAACGCTCCCTTGACTCAGGCTTTTTTTGAATTGATCGATTTCACTCGCCCCCGTGAGCGGGCCGAACAAACGGTCGGGTAAAGCGCCAAGAATGGAGTCTCTCGCGTAGCGGGTTAAACGGACAAAAGCATGGTTAACGTAAACGATCTTCCCGCCTTCCGAGACGTCGGTGAGAAAAACCGCATCTCTAATCTGACCGAGCGCGTGAGCCAAGAGGTCATGGGCGGCTTCGATACTCCCCAGTTGCTCCGCCGCCCGTTTCGCCGAGCTAAGGTGAAACTGCGCCTCCGCTTGATGAGCGAGGTCGGCTAAGAGCGAGCGCTCTTCGGCACTGAAAACGCGCGGAGATTCATGGGCGACACAAAAGGTACCCACCGGATACCCGTCCATAGAGAAAATCGGGTGGCCCGCATAAGCTTTCAAGCCATTTTGCTCGGCAAGCACCAAGGGGTGATCGTGGAAACGATCATCGAGCGTCGCGTTTTCTACAATCAGGGGGGCTCTGGAGGCAACGGAATGTGCACAGAAGGAAAGGTCTCTGGACGTTTCCGCGACCTCGCAACCAATCCGAGATTTGAACCACTGACGATCTTTGTCCACCAGCGAAATCAAAACCATAGATGTCCCGAAAATCCTTTGCGCCAGACGGGTAAGTTGCTCAAAACGCTCCTCCGGTTCAGTATCCAGCATTTCAAGTGAACGCACGGCACGGAGACGCTTGAGCTCATCTTGAGGTATTTCTGGAATCTTCATTGCGGTGTACCTGAGGAGTCGCACCCCGGAACACCGTAAATATAGACAGAAGCCGGCGCATTTGACAATGCATATCGCCTCTACCCTCGCATTTGCGGAGGCCCTTGGCAGGAGCACTTCCCTTTCGCCGGAACCGTCCGCCGTATCGAGAGATGCCCGATCTACACCTTCAGATAGGTGTGGTTATTCAAAATCTCACTGTAAATTTCGAGCATGCGCACCCCTTCCCTCGGCCTTACCCGATCCTCGCGGGTAGCCCGATCTATCTGGCGCTTCAAATTACGCGTCAGCTCTGAGGACTCGTGCTGAGTCAGTTTCAACACATCGCGCACGGTGAATCCCTTAATATGATCTTCAATATAGTAGCCATCCTCCTCGTCCTCCTCCAGGAAAACATGCACCTCATTGACGCGTCCGAAGAGATTGTGCAGGTCGCCCATGATGTCCTGATAGGCGCCCACCATAAAAAAACCGATGTAGTAGGGGTCAGCGTTCAATTGATGGACCCGCAAACTGTGGCGAACATCCTCAATATCCACAAACTTTGCCACCTTACCTTCGCTATCGCAGGTAATGTCCACCAGCGTGGCGTTTACCGAAGGCGCCTCCTTCAATCGCTGGAGGGGGGCCGCCGGGAACAGTTGATCGCACGCCCAGTGATCAATCAAAGATTGAAAGACCGAAAAATTGCAAACGTACTGGTCTGCCAGCATGGCTGGCAACGATTCCAGCTCTTCCGGATTATAGCTGGCGTCGATGCCTTCCCTCCGTAAATCATCGCAAATACTCCAGTAAAGGGCATCCACCTCAGCACGGTCCCGTAAATTCAAATACCCCAAATTAAAAAGATTATGGGCTTCGTCGCGCTTTTGCACAGCGTCGTGGTAGCGCTCCAAACGTCCGGACTTATACTTATTCTCGACGATCGAGTCCATGTCTCTCAGCACGTCGTGCCGCTTCTTCGCATCTTCCGACACAAAAGACTCGGGGCCGACGGTGACCTTGGAGATCCGGTCAATGACTTCCGTGACAAGGATACTGTGGGGAGCAACGATGGCCCGCCCGCTCTCTGAGATAATGTCGGGTGTAGGGACATCCGCACGCTCACAGACTGCTTTGATGTTGAACACCACATCGCGGGTGTACTCCTGCATTGTGTAGTTCATTGAACTTTCGAAATTGCTTTTGGAACCGTCGTAATCGATGCCCAAGCCGCCGCCAATGTCGAGCAGCCCCATAGGGAAGCCCATTTTCTTGAGTTCGCAGTAGAACCGGGTCGCTTCGATGACCGCTTTCTTAATCGTCAAAATATTTGGGACCTGTGAACCGATGTGGAAGTGTACCAGCCGAAGACTGTCCTCCATGCCCGCCTCCCGCAACCGCCGCGTCACTTCAATGATTTCCGGGCTGGTTAAGCCGAATTTGGCATCCTCCCCAGAAGAACTGGCCCACTTCCCCTCGCCTGCGGTGGAAAGCTTGATCCGCACCCCAATCAGAGGCTTCACATTCATTTGCTGGCTCATTTCGATGATGTGCTGAATTTCGCTCAGCTGCTCCACCACGAGATAGACCTCTTTCCCCAAACGGCGGCCAAAGAGTGCCAACTGTACAAACTCATCATCCTTGTAGCCATTACAGATGATTAAAGATTCCGGATCTTTATGCATGGAAAGCGCAATCATCAGTTCGGGCTTACTCCCGCACTCAAGGCCAAAATTAAATTCCTTTCCAGCATCACGGATCTCTTCAACGACTTCGCGAAGTTGATTCACTTTAATAGGGAAAACGCCGCGATACCGCCCTTGATACGCCTCTCCTTTGATCGCCGCGATAAACAGTTGATTCAGCTCAATCACCCGGGTCCTCAGTAAATCTTGAATACGGATGGTCAATGGTGGCTTGATGCCTTTGCCGATCGCTTCCTGGACGATGTCATGAACCCGTATCGTCCGGGCGTCACCTGCTGGATGCACCTGCACAAAGCCCTCCGCATCAACGGAGAAATGGCCACCGCCCCACCGTTTAAATCCATAGTAATCTTCCGCCTGAGTGATGTCCCAATTTTCCATATACTTACGCCTCGATGAAATAAACCTGCAGTAAGAGGAGAATAAAGGTTAAAGACAACCCAAGGCGCTTGATTGATGGGGCTTCAGCGAAAAAAACCTGCGATCCGCGGGGCTACACCAACTTGGTGTAACTGGCGGCGTCCATCAGATCGTCCATTTCAGCAAGATTCGACGGCGAAACTTTGACCAACCAGGCATCTCCGTAAGGATCGCTGTTCAGCTGATCCGGACTACCGTCCAGTATCTCATTGACCGCTAGGACTTCTCCGCCCACGGGCGCGTACAAATCGGAGGCAGCCTTGACCGATTCAACTACGCCAAAACTTGCTCCCCGGTCCAAATGCACACCAACCTCGGGTAGCTCAACAAACGTAATGTCACCCAAGCTTTCCTGAGCGTAGTCGGTGATACCGAAGACCAGTGTTCCATCGGCCTCCTTCCGCACCCACTCATGCTCCGATGTGTAGAGCAGATCTTCAGGAATTTCAGACATCCTTACAGTTCAAATTGGCGGGGTGCCGCCTACTCGAAGAATGAGAGGATCTGCTCAGTGATGTAGCGATGCTCCACGGGGGTGATTTCGCCTGCCTCGAGCCTGCGGTCTGCTTCGAGTACTTGCGTCGCCATCCGCTCAAAGGCATCAGCCCCACGGGAGGTTGGCACCAAATCACTCTCCAAGCGGGCGTCCATCGGGTCAGGCGCCAGGTCCACGTAGTAGCCCAAGTCGCGGGCCAGACCAAAAGTGATCAGGGCGCGACCCTTTTCGTTTTCGACTGGGCTGAAGTATTTAACTGAAGGATTGTATCCACGCTTCTCCAACCGAACCTCGTGCGTCAACTTCCGCGGCAGAGAGGCGATCAAAGGCGTTACGCCCTGAGCTTCCCCATTGATATAAACGCTGGCCTCGTTGGGAAACGACAAAATTACGACCTCTTGAGGGACACCGACTTGCATCGTTTTGCAAGCGGAGAGGATGACTAAAAAGCAAAGAGAAGTGAATGAGAGGAAAAACTTCATGAGATTTTGGGGTAGGTGGAAGTTGTGATCTGCTGAATATTTCGCGATGCAGTCGGTGCGTCAAGTCATTTACTCCCTGAAATTAGCTCTTGTAAAGGAAGCCGGACTAATGGAATTCGTTTTTCGGGTACACCTCCGCGCTTGACAAAAAGCTTGATAAAACCACGTCAAGCTTCTCTCTTATTGTCGGACGTTGCACCTAACCATTCTTTTTTGGACGTCCTCGCCCATGTTTGAACTATTTCTTTTTGCCATCGTTTTCACCATCGGAATCTCCGGCCTCTGTTCGATTCTGGAAGCGATGATCCTGAGCACCTCGACGGTCGATATCGAAACGCTCAAGCGTTCACACCCCAAGCGTGGGGTCCTGCTGGAAAAATACCGTACGGAAATTGAGGAAACCAGCTCGGCGATCCTGAGCTTAAACACCATTGCAAACACACTTGGTGCGACTTTTGTCGGAGGCCTTGCCGTGACGATCTGGGCGGATTCCCCAAACGCGCTTCTGCACACCTCGTTGTTAATGGCGACGGCCATCCTCTTCTTTTCGGAAATTATCCCCAAAAATTTGGGCGTCGCCTATCGTCCGGCCCTACAGCCTTGGCTTGTCTTCCCGCTGATGTGGATCTGCCTGGTGATGAAGCCCATTTCCACGGTTGTTGGTTTCTTAATTAAAAAGTTGCTCAACCAAAAAGACGCCACCGGGACCAGCGACCAGGAAATCGTCCTTCTGGCGGAAAAAAGCGCACAGGATGGTAATTTAAGCGTGAGTGAGCGCAACATGATCACCAATGCACTCAGCCTGGAGGACCTTACCGTCGGCGAGATCATGACCCCTCGAACGGTGGTGTATGCGCTGGATGCTGACCAAACCGTCTCCGAAGCCTTCGCCGCGGGAGAGCGCATCCCGTTTGCCCGCATCCCCATCTTCCGTGAATCCATTGACGAAATCATCGGTGTCATTCGGCGGCGCGACCTCCTCTCCGCCATCGCCAAGGACGAGGACCACCGCAAGCTGGCGGAACTCTCTTTGGAGCCGGTGTTTATTCCGGACAATGTGGGAGCTGACGATGCTTTGAAAACCTTCCTGAAAACCCATCAACAGTTGGCCATCGCGGTTGATGAGTATGGCTCTATGTCGGGGGTAGTGACGATGGAAGACATCATCGAGCAAATCATCGGCGAGGAAATTTTTGAAGACGATGACCCTGCCATCGATATGCGCGAATACGCAAGGCGCACCCAACGCTCACAGGAGGGACACGCGGTGGAATCGGACGAGGAAGGCAGTCCGCAACCGAGGGGGGCACCATTACCCCATAAAAATCCTTAGGTCGGTGCGGCGGCGGTCCCGTCACGCTGCCTAAGGTCGGCTATAGACTACGCTCAGAGAATCCCCCCAACATTTGGCCACAAATCGACGTGCGTTAACGACACGATTCATCATTTGAATATGAATCGGCTTTACGTGGCTTCCAAACCTGATTCTACTTTCGAAGCTATGCGCTTCATCATCGTATTCTCACTCATTTGTGCCGTATTCGGGGCTGCCTTTTATGCCGGTACCCGGCTGGGACAAGACGAGACTCAGCATTCAGCCTTCGAAGCGCTCTATGATTATGTTGCTAAGCTAAAGGGTGAGCCAGCGGCCCCGCCCAAACCAGAGCCAGAGCCGGAGCCGGAGCCGGAGCCCGAACCAGAGCCGGAGCCCGAACCCGAACCGGAGCCCGAACCGGAGCCTGAGCCCGAATTGTCGCCTGAGGAAGTGCGAGAAGCGGCTATGATCGCGCGGGCGACCATGCAAGTGGTTGACTTAAGCGATCAACAGGGGCGCACCATTACCGCAAAATTACTCCGCGCCGAAGAGAACTACCTCAAGGTGCGCCGCCAATTCGACTTTAGCGTTGTCCGGATCCCCCACGAGATGCTGGCTCCCGAAGATCGTGAATTTGCCGAATTTCTTTTAGCCAACCGCGACAGGTTTTTTACTCCGATCGCAGGCGGAGCCACATCAGCAGCTTCGGCAGACTCGGCCCAGGCCATGCCCAACTCCAGTAGTTCCGATCTTTTCTATGAGGAGGAGGATGATGAAGATGATGAGGACGAAGATTGGGATTGGGATGACTAAAGTGCACTGCTTTCCCGACTTCGGATATTTTTCACCATTCGTAGCAATTCCTCCCGCCTGCGCTCGAACTTCCGCATTCGACTGAGCCGAGTCACCCCGAATCAGAAATGAGAAGACAGCGGCTCTGAAAAGATGTCTGCTTGAAACAGCCGGTCTTCAAAAAGGGCCATCTGGCAATGCCCCGGACACTCCGTAGAATGGGCTCGCGGCCTTCTGAACCGAAAACCTCACCGGGGAGGGGGGGATGCGACTGAGATGCAATTCATAAGCTACTGACAGGTAAAAGTGGGGAACATTTCAGTAGTTTTGGAGTGGAGCCACCCCAGGATTTGCCCCATAGCCATACCCCTCGGCACTTGCATGTAAGCCACTACCGCCAGGGAACACAGAGCTTGCAGGTTAGAAATCGAAATGCAGTCGAAGTCACCCCAATAAGCTTCCGGTTACCCCAGTTGCCTCGATCATTTATGGTGTACTGATCGACAAAGATTCAAACTCAACCGCATGT
>PWZW01000024.1 GCA_003567255.1 Puniceicoccaceae bacterium
ATCTGAAGAAGCATCCTTGGGTTTTATCCGATAGCTTGCGCTTCGATTCGGAGTCAGAACGCTTCATTGGTGAAGATGCAGAGACCGAAGCGGCCAACGCTCTGCTCAAACGTGATTCCTATCGCGAACCGTTTGGCTTTCCCGCGGTTTAATCGAAACGCCTTGCTCAGTGCGCAGACGGCGTTTTCCGTCCCTTACCGTCTACCCCGCTCGGGTTAGACGGCAAGGGGGGACCGACCAGCGTGAGGCTCGCTTAGGTCGGGGTTACGGCAACTTTTTGGCATGTTCTCCGCATCCCACGGCCTTGCGCCAGTCTGCGGTTGCCGATGTTCACCGCAAACCGAACCAGAGCCCTTTGTACTGCCCCATCCTAAGCTTTATCAAACTCGGGAATAGCTGATGATGCCAGGATTACGATGAAAGGGGCGATTAAGATTACACGATGTCAACGACTTGAGTGAGCTCCATTCAGTCCAGAGGGGCGCAACTGTGAGGACTTGAGCTCAAGATGCCCTTTGACCTCGCCGTCGACATTAATGATTTCGTAAAGGACCGACGGATCTTCGGATTCCGTATTGAAGGTCAATGATCCGAAGGAATTTTTCTCATTGTATCCCACTAAACTGACATCGATGAGCCCGTGCGTGTGGATGTTTGTGAACTGGGCCGAGCTGAACTCATACAAGTCGTAAGCCCCTTCACGCTCAATCCGATAGGCGTCGGAGCGGTGCCGGTCTCCGGACAGCAGAACCACCCCGGAGACGTCAAATGCATCGATCCAGGAGAATATCTTATCGCGCTCCTCCCGATAACCATACCACCCGTCATATTTCCGAATACCCTCACCCTTCGCCGCGTATTTCCAGGGAACCGGCGAAACAAGCACTTTGAAGGTCGCCTCG
This sequence comes from Puniceicoccaceae bacterium, assembly GCA_003567255.1. Lineage (GTDB taxonomy): Bacteria > Verrucomicrobiota > Verrucomicrobiia > Opitutales > Coraliomargaritaceae > T3Sed10-183. The sequence goes on from PWZW01000024.1 coordinate 903, forward strand.
GATTGCGTCAGCGTTTCCTTAAGCCATGCCAACTGATGCGGACCAAGCATAGAAGGGTTTTCCACACCTTCGCCTCCAGACCAACGCCCACCATCCTCCCGATAGTAGCGTCCATCAAGCATGATAAAATGCACATCGCCAATGTGAAAATCGAACCACACGCCCGGCCGCTCGGGGCTGGCACCATAGGCGGGGTTGACAAAGTTGTGTTTGAATATGTCGAAAACCATCGGTTTCCAGTAAGGTATATTGACCTCTGGGCCACCTTCGCTGTCATCCATCCCGAAATCATGATCATCCCAGATGGCATAGATTGGAGACGAACCCACCATCCTGCGGTAGGACGGCACCGAATACCGCTGGTAATAGCAATATTGCTGCTGGTCGGGGCTTTCCGGGTCGTCGATGTAAACATTATCACCCAGCATCAAAACCGCGCTTGGGTCGAGATCCGTGATCGTATCCCAGATGCGCTCGCGCTCCAAGCCGTCAAATCCGGCGCAGCCGCCGAACACAACCTGAAATGTGGCTGGCTTCCCTGCCAACGGCGACGTGCGGAAATGTTGATGCGCCGCCCTCACCACTGTCCGATCCTCACCCAGCTTCACCGCGTAGTGGTATTCGGTATCGGCTTGCAGTCCGACGACGTCCACCTCGGCAGTAAAATCATCCCCGGCGCGTGAGCTTACCGGCCCGAAAACTTTAGGATTGGACATATCTGGCGAACGGCTCACCGCGACCCACACCTCGGTCTCGTCCACCGTCCGCACCCAAACGCTGACACCGCTATCGGTCATGCGTCCGAGCATTGGTCCGTGGACGAGGTCATTCCGGTGTTTAGCCAGCAACTCCTGAAAAGCCTCATGAGAATGAAGCGGTTCAAAGAGACGCCTTGGCCCGGCAATAAAACGTGCAGGCGGTAAGTCCGCTTCCTCAATGGCCTTGCGCATGCTTTCAGCAGCCTCATCAAGGGCGCCGAGGCGGGTCTGTGCCAGCGTCTTGACGAAGAGCATTTCCGCATCATGGCGCCCGGGATGTTCCCTCAGGTACCGTGTGGCAAACTCCAGAGCCTCTGCTTCGCGCTCGGTCTGGAGCAAGCGCAAAACGTATTGGCCGAGGCGTTTGATATCCCCGGGGCGAGGTTCCCGGGCCATGTAATCATGGGACCTTCCGGGGTGGCTTCCCCCAGCCATGGGATACTCCGGAAACGGGTATCCATAAGGGAAGTTCCACGCATCATCTGGATCGATTGCACGCCGCACCTCTGGTTCGGCCTTTGACAGCAGGGGTGCAAGCAACAAACAAGCCAAGGTGGAGATCAAGGTGTAGGGTATGAATCGCATTTTAAATGGGCGTTTCTGTTAAAGTAAACATGGTGCATGCATCGATGAACTGAAGCGTTCGCTTTTTTAAGTGAACAAACCACACGCCGAGTACAGGCTAAGTTGAACAGTCACTTTACGTCAAATAGCAAAGCCTGATTACAGAGGGCAGGCCGATTAAGTGCACGCGCGCTGGCAGCTCTAAAAAACGACAGATCGACCAAGGAGTCCCTGAGCCCTACGTCCTCCCCTTGAGCCAATGCAGCGCTTGTTACGAGTAAGTAACCGTCTGCCAGTACGGATTGTTCAGCATGCTCGCTTAATCGATGATCAACAAAAACGAAAGTACACTAAAACCAAATACATATTAGCCGCTCTCGGGTAAGGTTTTTAAGACAAAATGATTACCCGTTTCCGCACCTTGTGCCAATGCCAATACCATTCCGGACGGGAATCGACCCGCTGGGTTTGTTCTCACGGAAACCACTTCTCAGCCGATTTCTACATTTCAAAACTAGCAATAGAAGAGGCGCGGTTTCTGGATCAAGACGGAAACGAAGGCACCTCTCCCTGTCGCTATTCATCGCGTGGACGGTCAAGACTACAAGCGCCACCCTAATGGCCGAGCCCCGAGGCACCCAAGCGCTCTTTGTCCTCCTGCGCTACATTCTCCCCGTTCTCGAAACGGGCGGCGTCGCCGCCATCACCGCTGAGACAGCCCTACAAGTCGAAAAGGTCACAGGCATCCCTGCAAGCTTCTGGAATAACGCTGAAGCGAATTATCAGGAAAGACTGGCCCGCCTCAAAGAGGCGGAGACCATTCAGAAGCAAACTGACTGGTTAAAACGCTTCTCCTACGCCAAGATGGTAGCCTTGAAGCTGCTGCCAGAAGCCTCGAAGAAAGTAGAGAAGGTCAGCAACCTCCTCAACTTTTTTGGTGATGCTGGCCCAAGCCAATGGGAAAGCACCTATACCGAACTTGAAGGAGCTGCTCGCGAATCAAATACAACAAAGAGCGAGCTTGGCGACTTGAGTGCATGGCTGCGGACGGGCGAGATCATGGCTCAGCGCAAACAATGCGAAGTCTATTCCGCTTCTAAATTCAAGCAGACACTACGGGAAGTGCGGGCATTAACTCGAAAGAATCCCGTCGAAGCTTGGCCGAAAGTGGTTGATCTATGCGCCTCTGCTGGCGTTGCCGTGGTCTTGGTGCCTGAACTGCCAAAGACCCATGTGTTCGGTTTTACGCGATGGCTGACCTCCAACAAGGCCCTCATCCAATTGCGTCTCCGCTACAAAACCGACGACATGTTGTGGTTCACCTTCTTCCACGACGCCGCCCACATCCTACTGCACGGCAAGAAAGATGTCTTCATCCAGTTTAGAGGTTTCGACAACGAAAAAGAGCGGGAGGCGAATCAATGGGCCGCCAATTTCTTAATCAAACCGCACGATTGGGAAGATTTCTTGCAGACCCTCCCCACGAGACCGAGCAAAGCCACCATTACAAAGTTTGCACGCGCAAATGAAGTCTCGGATGGAATCGTCTTAGGCCGACTTCAGCACAGGAAAAAACGCGTCGGGCCAAATCAATACAATGAGCTAAAGCACAAGCTGGAAATTAAATGGTCTGGCATCCTCTAAAGGTCTCCTGCTTCGCGCTTTCGCGTCTTCGCGTGAGTCTCTATCCATTTTCGTAATTACAGCGCAACATGCCCAAAAAACAAAAACTTGAACTCACTTGGATCGGTAAGGATCAGCGCCCGAAGCCAGATCAAGCAACTGGAGCAGGAACGCCCGGACTTCCGAAGGAAATTATTTGATGCGCAGGATGCCATTAACCCAAACGAAGACGGTTTGCTTGATGATGTGGAACAGCGGCTCCAGCAGTCCACCCACTCAGAAACACTGTTCACAATCCGATTCACCATTGTCTAAGTTCCTCCAATGAAAGCAGACGCAAATCCCGTCCCCAGCCCTAGAGGCAGCGCCTTGTGCGGGCCACGCTGCTTTCAGAAAAACGGCTCGAAAAGCGCGATTTTCCTCGCAGCTTTGGCTCTTGTTATCGGTTTTAAAAACAACACACGCGCCGTGCCACTTGTCCTAAAGGAGAATGCACATAAAGGGCGCGTATTTTTTTACCCTCATTTCAGGAGCCACGGAAATAGAATCCACGCCATGAGCCTACTAAATAGCATCAAAAGGCATAATAAAACTTTAAATCGACAAATTTTTGTCGATATTATGAAATATGATTCACTCATTGGCCATAGAGAACTTCTCTTCCTTCCACGAGCCCACCTTTATTGAGTTCACTTCAGGGCCTAAGGCAGGCGATCGGAATATCTTCCTCTCGTCGGCACAATCCGACGCCTCGATCAACTCGGTCACGGGCGTATTCGGAGCGAATGCCTCAGGCAAAACCAACCTCCTGAAGGCCATCGCCTTTCTGCGCTACTTCATCTTGGATTCTGCCTCGGATAAGCCCGACAACAAAATCCCCGTTGAGCCCTTCCATTTCACGGAAGGAGCTGCGGAGCGTCATAAGCCAATCTTCCTACAGCTTGAGTTCGAGTATGAGGAAAAACTCTATCGCTACGAATTGGAGATTTCTCACCAACGAGTCCAATTTGAAGCGCTTTACCGCAAAGACCAACGCTTCCGCTACCTCTTTGAGCGCATCTGGAAACCCGCTCAAGGAGATTACGAATTCAAGCACCAGGACATTGGCCCCTC
>PWZW01000236.1 GCA_003567255.1 Puniceicoccaceae bacterium
AAAATCCGAAGGCTGCCTTTCCGGAGGACTTGCGTGTCCCCGGCCCACGCGTAATCTGCGCTTATGGATAAAGAGGATATCGTCGAGGTGCTCGAATCAATCGCCGTGTTGCTGGAGTTAAAGGGTGAAAACCCTTTCAAGATCAGAGCGTATGCGAGTGGAGCGCGGGCGTTGGAAACTTCGGGTGCAGCGGTTGCAGATTTAATCGAATCGGGTGAACTGGCGAAAACCAAAGGCATTGGCGAGGCCCTGGCCAAAAAGATAGAGACCTTGCACCGTGAGGGAAGCCTACCGTTTTACGACGATTTGAAGGCCTCGGTCGAACCGGGCTTACTTGAGATATTAGAAATACCCGGCCTCGGCGCGAAAAAGGTCAAAGTCCTCCACCGCGAGTTGGGGATTGATTCGATCGATGCCCTTAAATCCGCCTGCGAAGCAGGAAAGGTTTCGGCGCTGAAAGGTTTTGGGAAAAAGACCGAGGAAAAGATTCTGTCCGGGATTGAAAATCGCGCTGCGTATGCCGCCCGGCATTTGTTGTGGGAATTACAGGATCGGGTGCATTCGATATTAGCAGGTTTGCGTAAGTTGGAAGTGGTCGGTCAGGCGGAAGTCGCGGGTAGTTTTCGCCGACTCGCGGAAACGGTCGGAGATTTAGATTTTATTGTGGCCAGCGAAACGCCGGAACCGGTCATGGAATGGTTTGTTCAGCAGCCTGAGGTCGTGGAGGTGACCGCCCATGGCACGACTAAGTCGAGCGTGCGCTTTGCGGGTGGGCTGCAAGCTGATCTGCGGGTTGTGCCCGCGGCGCAGTTTGCTTTTGCGCTACACCACTTTACCGGTTCCAAGGACCACAATGTAGCGATGCGACAGCGCGCGCTCAAGGCGGGCTTGAGTTTGAGTGAGTGGGGGTTTGAAGCGAAGGATGACGAGGCGGCCGATTTACCTGAAATACGATCGGAGGAAGCGCTGTTTGCACAGCTCGACCTTCCCTTTATTCCGCCGGAGTTACGGGAGGGGCGGGGTGAGCTTGAGGTGGAGCGTATGCCGGAGCTGGTCTCTGTGCAGGATTTGCGAGGCGTGTTTCATAATCACACCACCGCCTCGGATGGGCGGGGCACGATTGCGCAAATGGCGGCGGCCGCCGCGGCAAAGGGGTGGGAATACCTCGGCTTGGCCGATCACTCGAAGGCAAGTTACCAAGCTAATGGCCTCGACGAAGCGCGGGTGCGTGAGCAGATCAAAGCGGTCCGCGCGTACAATGCCTCGGAGGAGGCTAAGCTGCATGTATTTGCTGGGATTGAGTGTGATATTCTGGCGGATGGGCAGCTCGATCTCGCCGACGATGTCTTGGCTGAGTTGGATTACGTGGTGGCCTCCGTCCATAGCGGCTTCACCAAAGACCGGGCCGAGACGACCGCGCGGATCATTCGGGCTATTGAGCACCCGGCCACTACGATGCTGGGGCATCCCACGGGGCGTCTTTTGCTCAAAAGGGAAGGCTATGCGGTGGATTTGGAGGCGGTGATTGAGGCGGCGATTAAAAACGAAGTGATTATAGAGATTAATGCGAATCCCAGGCGGCTCGATCTCGATTGGCGGTTTTGGCGACGGGCGGCCGAGCGGGGACTGCTCGCTTCCATCAATCCGGACGCGCACCGGGGAGCGCATTTTGATTTTGTCGATGCCGGAATCCACGTCGCGCGCAAGGGTTGGTTGACCAAGGATGCGGTGCTGAACACGCGTTCTTTGGAGGAGGTGACTACTTGGTTGGCGGAGCGGAAAGATCGTCGTCAAAATCTGAAGGAAGCGTAATGAGTCCGACCGTTTTTTATTTTAAGCACGACCGCTTCTTCTTTTTCTCTCGCGAAGAAACGCGGCGTCATGTCCACATACGGTCACCGGAGGGCGAAGCAAAATTTTGGTTGTAGCCCGAAATGGAGTTGGCCGTTAGCCATGGACTTCCCGCGAAAGAGTTGAAATTATTATCCAAAGTAGTGGAGAAAAACGCAGATGAAATACGCAAGCATTGGGACAAGCACTTCGGGGCCTGAGGTTACGGATGTTTCGTCATTCGGCCTTTGGATGATCTATCAAGGGAGGGAGTACTTCCTTGATTATGATGTGTTTCCTTGGTTTCTGAATGCGCCGATTAAAAAGATCTTCAATGTTTTGGAAGAAGGGATAAACCATCTGCGTTGGCCTGACTTGGACGTCGATCTTTCTCTCGAATCGATTGAGCAACCCGCAAACTTTCCAATGGTGTACGCACCTTCTGGCTCCTATGGGTCGACAGTGATTGAATAGTAAGCCATGGCGACTGAATTGCTGGAGGGGGCGCGGGCGAGTACCTGCCCGAACGACGGCTGCGCGGATTTCAACCAGCGGGTTGCCCGCGGCTGGCTGAGCATTGGCGTGGCGGCGGTGTTTGCCGGTCAGGGCATGGTCTTTTCGCTCGCCGTAAATATGACGCCACCGACCTATGGAAGCGGCGCTTACTGGGCGGTGCACGGGATTCTGGCCCTCTCGGCGGTTCTGGTCGCGGCCTTTATTGGACGGCCCCTCTTTCGGGCGACTTGGCTGATGGTCCGACGCCGCGCGCTCACTATTGAGGGCTTGTTTACCCTGAGTATGGCGGGTGCGTTTGCCGGCTCGCTCTTCGCTTCAATCACCGGTGAAGGTGCGGTGTACTACGAGGTGGTCGCCGTGGTTTTATTGGTCTACACGGTCGGAAAATTGATGGGAGAACGATCGCGCGGACGCCTTCTGGTAGAGACTGAGCGCCTGCGGGAACGCTTTGATACCGCAATGGTGGTTTTGGAGGGGGGTGCCCTAGAGCAAATGGCTGTCGCGCACGTTTTGCCTGGGAGCTTGGTTGAGGTGGCGCCGGGCGCGGCGGTTTCGGTCGATGGGGTCATTGAGTCAGGCCTTGGCTTTGTCGAGGAAACGCCTCTGACCGGTGAGCCGCTCCCTGTGGTGAAGCGCCCTGGTGAGCGATTGCGGGCCGGGACCTGGGTGCGGGAGGGAAGGTACCGCGTACGGGTTGACCGCGGCCCACAGGAACGCGAGTTGGACCATATCCTTGCCTCGGTTGAAAACGCCCCCGAGCAAGTCAGTGAGTTGCAGGGGTATGCGGATCGTTTGATGGGTATTTTTCTTCCCCTTGTGGCAGGGGTAAGCTTTTCGGCGGGGGTGGTTTGGTGGTTTTTGGATGGGTGGTCGACGGCTATGCTCAACAGTATGGCCGTGCTGCTCATCAGTTGTCCCTGTGCCCTTGGCTTGGCTACCCCGGTTGCCGTTTGGCAGGCGCTCTATCGACTCGGTTCACTCGGGCTGCTCTCCCGGAGCGGTGACTTGGTCGATGTCCTAGCGAAAACGAAACGCATTTTCCTCGATAAGACCGGCACCTTGAGTGAGGGAAAACTTACGCTGCGCGATATGGTTTGGCGTTCTACTGAGTCCGAAGAGGTGGCGGCTTGCCGTCAAGCCGTGTACGCTGTCGAGCGCGCTCAGGCACATCCGATCGCTGCGGCGGTAGTGACGAGGCTTGAGGCAGAGGGCGTTTCAGACGAGGGGACAGAGATATTGGCTATGAACACGGTGTCCGGTTCGGGCGTGGAGGCCGAAGTCAGGTTGCCGGGGGGGCGTTCATGGAAAATTCGGATGGGAGATTTGGGCTTTGTCGCCGAGCCCTGGGCTCAGGAAGAGTGGCGGAAACTGGAGGCTAGCGTGTTTGCGCCCGAGGGCAGACGGGTCTACGTGGCTCGGAAGGGGGCGCCGATGGGGATCCTCGTTTTTGGTGAGGTTTTCCGCAGCGGTGTAGAGGCATTGAGCGAGGCGTTTACCGCGCTTGGCATCGAGGCGGTTGTGCTTACGGGTGATGCTCAGCCGGAGTTGGCAAAGTTGAAAGGCTTTCGAGTCGAGGCCGGGTTAAGTGCGGAGGATAAGGTGCGTCACGTAATGGCTTCGGTGCGGGCGGGGGAGGCCCCGCTCTTTGTGGGAGATGGTCTCAACGACGCGGCTGCGATGTCGGTGGCTCAAAGCTCGATTGCCATGGAGAGCGGGGTCGCGATTACCCGATCGGCAGCGGCTGGGCGCTTAGCCGGCGACCGGATCGACCTTTTACCGGAGGCGATTCGCCTCTGTCGCGAGACGCGCCAGCGCATCTTCGGTAACTTGCGTTACGCCCGTTGGTACAATTTCTTTGGGATCGGCTTGGCGGCCTTTGGGCTGCTGCACCCGGTGGTGGCCGCACTGATCATGGTTTGTTCCAGCTTTTTTGTGACCGCCCGGGCGCTTCGCCGAATCTAGCGACGCTACGGGGGCTTGGGTGCACTTCGGTTTCGGTGGCAGGCTTTCGTGGTTGCGTGCGCCAGGCTCTCTCGCGGAAGGTTAAGTGTGCGCGCTAACCTCAAAGAGAGGGCTCCTGGTCTCTCCTGACTATCCTTCCGTTACGAAAGTGCTAAATAAGTTTCGGGGTGCTTTGTGTGCGTCGATACTCTGTTGGGGTCTGCCCGGTCAGGTCGCGGAAAACTTGTGTCAAATAGCGGACGTTTTCGTAGCCGGCACCTTGTGCGATCGCGTTCACATTTAGATTCGTTGTGGTGAGCAGCTCCTTTACGCGATCGATTTGGTGCCTTTGGATTTCGTTGTGTATTGAGCGTCCCAGCGCTTTCATGAATTTCCGGTAGGCGGTCGAATTGGACATTCCCGTAACCTTTAAGACATCTGCGGTGGTGATGGGATCACATGCATGCTCCTTGATATAGCGGAGTGCAAAGGCAACTTCCGCATCGTCCAGATTCATGTAGCTGCTGGAATCGCGGGCGACAACTCTCGAGGGTTTGATGGTGGTCAAGGCAGAGACCCCTCTACCTTCCTTGAGCAATTGATCCATTAACTCGGCTGTTTTATAGCCCGTATTTCGGACATTTGCGTCGATACTGCTCAACATGGG
>PWZW01000115.1 GCA_003567255.1 Puniceicoccaceae bacterium
ACGCCCGGCGCGGAGTTTAGGCACTACAGCCTCCGAGTGGACGTAAAGGTCGGGACTACCCAAAGACGCGTTGGCCTTACCTATGCCTTGGGGCGCTCACGTGAATTGGATTGTTTTTCCGCACGCGTTTACCTAGGATTCCCACATGGTCCCCAACGTCTCCTCCTACCTTTTGAGGCACGCCACGATACTAGGGCGTTCCGCATGCGTCGACATCAAGGTGGTTGACGGTTCCATTGCCTCAATCAAACCATCGGAAAAGTGGGTCGACGGCTCTGGGCGCGGGATAGATGAAGGTGTCCCGGTGGTGGATTTGTGCGGGCGCTTCGTCTTGCCACCCTTGGTTGAGACCCACTTTCACCTTGACTCCGTTTATTCGATTTCAGAAACGGGACCGAATGAAAGCGGGACCCTGCTTGAGGGGATTGCCCTTTGGAAAAATTATAAGCAGCGGCTGAGCGCGGATCAGATCTACCGAAGGGCAGAGGCCTTTTGTTGGAATGCCTTAGGCAAAGGCACCCAATTTATCCGCAGCCATGTTGATGTGGCAGGAAACCACCGCGCCGGGGTCGAAGCGTTGCTCGCGCTTAAAGAAACTTGGCAAGACCGGATTCAAATCGAGCTGGTTGCCTTTCCGCAGGACGGCTTTCTACGCGATTCCCAAGCTGAAAAAAACCTTCTATGGGCCCTGGATCAGGGCATTGATTTGATTGGGGGCATTCCACACCATGAAGTCGATGCGGCAGCGGGAGCCGCCTCCATCGCCCGCATTTTCGCGATCGCCGCCGAACGTGGAATTCGAGTGGATCTGCATTGCGATGAGACCGATGATGCGGGTGCCCGCAATGCGGAGGAGGCGGTGAAAAATGCGGTTGGCTACGAAATGGGGCCGCGTTTAACGCTCTCACACCTGACGGCCCTGGGTTCTGCCTCCGCAGAATACCTTGATCGATTTATCCCGATGTTAGCGGACTCCGGTGCCAGTGTGGTGGCCAACCCTTTAATCAACATCACCTTACAGGGGAGGGCGGATGCTTATCCCAAACGCCGGGGTATGGCTCCCGTAAAGGAGTTCATCGCTGCCGGGGTGCCGACCGCATTTGGACATGATTGTGTTCAGGACCCGTGGTACGCTATAGGAACTGGCGACTTGCTGGATGCCGCGTTCATGGGCTTGCATGTTGCGCAGATGACCGGTCCGGATGAGCTTGAAACGGCGGTACGCTGTGTCACAGACTATGCTGCCCGGGTCTTTGGTGTCCCTGAGAAAGCCTACGGCCTGACCCCGGGTCGACCAGCATCTTTTGTTATTCTGGAAGCGACCAATCTACCAGAGGTTTTTTCCTCTGGGCGGAAGCGGGTGGCCGTAGTTAGGCGTGGAAAGCCCGTGTAAGGGGCTCAGGCATTGACCTAATTACTCGAAAGAGAGCTCGCTTTGGGTTCGGTGACTTTTGAGGACTTGGCCACGATTTTTTGCAAATGACCTTCAACCTGTTCGTAAATCGAATCGGGATCGAGCTTTGCGAGCGCACGAAGCACTTCGACTGAAGAGCCATGGTCAACGAATTTATCCGGCCAGCCAATGCGCTCAACGGGCGTGTGGATCCCCAGGGAGTTCAGTGCCTCTAGGACAGCCGAACCAAAGCCGCCGGGCAGGACGTGATCTTCCATCGTGACGACCAAGTGCACCTGTTCGGCGGTTTTCCTAAGCATTTCCAAGTCAAGCGGCTTGATAAAGCGCGGATTGACGATCCCGACAGAGTAACCCTCTTGAGTTAGGGAATTTGCGAGTTCCACTGCGTCCGGTTGCATGGTCCCAACGGCCCAGATGACGACATCACTCCCGGCTTGAATTTCTTCTGCTTGACCGATTTTCAGCGTGTTAGGCTTTGCTTTAATCGGTACGCCCGCCGCAGTGCCGCGCGGATAGCGGATAAAGGCGGGACCGTTTAACTCGAGCCCGGTGTGCATCATATCGACCAGTTCATCCTCGTTGGAAGGCGCCATGACAACCGCGTTGGGGACGCAGCGCAGGTAGGCTAGATCGAAAAGACCATGGTGGGTAGGCCCGTCATTTGGAGAAAGGCCTGCCCGGTCCATGCAGAACAAAACGGGGAGGTTTTGCAGGCATACGTCGTGGATGATTTGGTCGTAAGCGCGCTGAAGAAAGGTGGAGTAGATCGCACAGACCGGGTGAAACCCGCTGGTTGCCATTCCGGCGGCAAAGAGGACGGCGTGCTCCTCGGCGATACCGACGTCAAAAAACTGATCGGGCAGGGTGTCTGCCATGACCTTGAGTCCGGTCCCTGAGGGCATTGCCGCGGTAATTCCTAAAATATGCTTATGCTCCTTACCAAACCGTACCAAGGTTTGGCCGACGACATCCTGATAATTTGGCGGGGCATCTTTTTTGCCTGCTTTGCCCAAACCGGTTTCGATATTAAACGCGCCCGTGCCGTGGAACTTTTCAGGCTGTTTGATTGCTACCTCATAACCTTTACCTTTTTTCGTAATGACGTGCAGCAAAATCGGCTCATCAGCTTCCTTGGCAAAGCGTAGGTAGTGGTCGAGCTTCTCCAGGTCGTGGCCATCGATGGGTCCGATATAGCGCAGGTTAAACTTTTCAAACAAAGAGGAGGAGACGATAAAATCCTTGGTCTCTTTTTTTGCCTTTGAGCCGAATTTTCGGAGAGATTCACCGCCGGGGACTTTGGTCAGGACTTTTTCAATGTCGTCGTGCAGCCGCTTGTACACAGGATTGGTGATCAGCTCATTAAAATAGCTGGGCAGTGCACCCACATTTTTAGCGATGGACCACTCGTTATCATTGAGGATGACCACCAGGCGTTTGGTTGTGGTTGCCACGTTGTTCAAGGCCTCCATGGTGATACCGCAGGTGAAGGCGGCATCGCCACACACCGCAACGACATGGTCCTTACTTCCCTGGCGATCCCGCGCCGCCGCCATGCCAAGGGCAACCGAGAGTGCGGTGCCCGCGTGCCCAGCGCCAAAACAATCGTGCTCGCTTTCGTTCCGGCAAAGAAACCCTGACAGGCCGTCGGACGAGCGTATGTGGTCGAAGCGCTCATCGTTGCGACCGGTCAACAGCTTGTGAACATAGCCTTGGTGGGAGACGTCAAAGACGAAGCGGTCTTCCGGAGTATTAAAGACCCGGTGAAGCGCAAGGGTGAGTTCGACGACACCAAGGTTTGGCCCGATGTGGCCACCATTTTTAGAGGTCGTCTCAATGATTCGCTGTCGGATTTCCTTGGCTAACGCCGGGAGAGAGTCGGTAGGCAGCTTTTTTACATCTGCCGGAGATGAAATGCGGGAAAGGATGGACATGGAAATAATAACAGTCGAAGGCCCAAAGAGGTAAATTGAAAATCCGTTGACGATTGAGGATAAACCAAAAAATAAAATTAACCAGTCACGCTTCCTCTTTTAGCGGCGTGACTTCATCGCGATTTGGGTCCAGCTTTTCTAACTTCAGTTCCGCCGCACCGAGTGCTTCGCGGCAATGTTTCAACAGACCCACACCTTCTTCGTATTTTTCTACGAGAGCAGATAAAGGGATTTCTCCCTCCTCAACTTCCTCCACCAACTTCTCCAACCGTTCAATTGCAGATTCAAAGGGTATTTCGGAGACGTCTTTAGGCATGGTTGATAAGTTGTTGAAAAGATAAGCAGTAAACTCGCTGTAGTTAGATGCGGCTATGCTGCTAAGTCAACTCTACCGACTAAGCGCAGCGCACAATCGATTGTGCGAAATCTAAAACGGGCAAACCCATGGTAAAAAAAGAGGCGGACGCGGGCCTGAGGCCCGGCGTCCGCCAAAGAAAATAGACGATACCTTACAGCTAGCTCTAATTGTAGGCGGCCTGTGCGCCCTTAATGTTGCGCTTCTTTACCCACGGCATCAGAGCGCGGAGACGCTTACCGGTCTTCTCAATTTCATGCTTCTCGCCATCGGCGAGGAGCTTGTTGTAATTGGGGAGCCCGTCTTTGTACTCCTTAACCCATTCGCGGGTGAACTTGCCGTCCTGAATCTCCTTGAGGATCTTTTTCATCGAACGCTTGGTCTGCGCGGTAATAACGCGGGGACCGCGGGTGATGTCACCATACTTTGCGGTTTCGGAGATGGAGAAACGCATACCGGAAATGCCCGACTCGACCATGAGGTCAACGATCAGCTTGAGCTCGTGAAGGCATTCGAAGTAAGCCATTTCTGGCTGGTATCCGGCTTCCACCAAGGTCTCAAAACCACAGCGCACCAGTTCGCTGGCACCGCCGCAAAGCACGGCCTGCTCACCGAAGAGATCGGTTTCTGTTTCCTCTTTGAAAGTCGTCTCGATCACGCCGGCGCGTGCGCCGCCGATACCCTTGGCCCACCCGAGGGCAATCTTTTTGGCTTTACCGCTCGCATCGTTATGGATCGCAATAAGGGAAGGGACGCCCTTGCCCTCAACGTACTGTGAGCGGACAACGTGGCCGGGACCCTTGGGAGCAACCATGATCACATCGACGTCCTTGGGCACATCGATTAGGTTGAAGTGAACGGCCAGACCGTGAGTGAAGAGCAGGGCCTTACCGGCGGTAAGGTTGGGGGCGATGTCCTTATTGTAAACATCTGCCTGCTTCATGTCCGGAACCGCAACCATGATCACATCTGCTTGCTTAACGGCTTCTGCCGTGGAGTACACTTCGAAGCCCTGAGCTTTGGCTACCTTGACAGACTTACTCTTTGGGTACAGGCCGATGATCACATTGAGGCCGCTTTCCTTCAGGTTCAGCGCGTGCGCATGGCCTTGGGAACCGTAGCCGATGACGGCGAGTGTTTTCTTTTTAATGGAGACAAGACTGGAATCCTTCTCGGTGTAGACTTTTGCAGGCATAGATGTATCGGTTGATGAGGACTTAGGTTCGCCCTCTGGTTTGTTTGATAAGAAAAAAT
>PWZW01000302.1 GCA_003567255.1 Puniceicoccaceae bacterium
GACAAGCGGTATACCCTCACGGTGAACGGTGAATTGTATGATTTCAAAAAGTATCGGGCGCGCTTGATGGCGCGTGGGGACCGCTTCTCCTGCCGTTCCGACAGCGAGATTGCGATAAACCTTTACCACCACTACGGGCTTCAGGGCTTTACCGAGCACCTCCGCGGTGAGTTTGCCATCGCGCTGTATGACGAAAAGGAAGACACGCTCATTCTGCTGCGCGACCGCTTTGGGATCCGTCCGCTCTTTTACTATGTCTCGGACAAGTCGCTGGTATACGGCTCCGAGGTGAAGGCTTTGCTTGCGCACCCGGACGTGCCCCGCCGCTTTTCCGGGAAGGCGTTGTTGAACCAAATGATGCATACGATGGTCCCTGGCACGAGCGCCTTTGAGGGTGTGCATGCCCTCAAGCCGGGGCATGCCTTGGTCATCCAGCGGAAGGATGGTCGCCTGAAAACCAGTACGCACCAGTATTGGGATATGAACTTCCCCACCCTGGACGAGCGCGCCGAGATGGAGGAGGACGCCAATGAATCCATCCTCACGATTCGCGAGAAACTAATCGAATCGGTGGTGCATCGGTTGGAGGCGGATGTTCCGGTCGGGGCCTACCTCTCCGGTGGGATTGACAGTTGTTCCATCCTGGGACTGGCCAGTGGCGCCCAGCAGTCTCCCGTGAAAGCCTTTACTATAGCCTTTGATAATGCCGATTACGACGAGAGCGACATTGCCAAGCAAATGGCGCAGTCGATGCACGCCGACCACGAGCTGATCCATCTCAAAGCCGAGGATCTTTACGGAGACAACTACGAGAAGACCGTCTGGCATGCGGAGCGCACTTTTTACAATACGCTCGGTGTTGCCAAATATCTGATGTCGAAGCGCGTGCATGAGTGTGGGTACAAAACCGTGATCACTGGCGAAGGGGCCGACGAGCTCTTTGGTGGGTACCCCTCGTTCAAGCGCGATATGTTCCTTCACGGGCTCGAGAACGAGCCGGAAAGTGTGCGGGCCGAGTACCGCGCGGCGATGGACAAGACCAACGCGCTTTTCCGCGGAGCTATTCTCGCTGAGGATGAACACAAGCACCCGGCCTTTGATGCCCTTTGCGGGTTCACGCCAAACTGGATTCAGCCCTGGCTTGCCTCATTGGACATCGTTCGTCCACTCCTGCACGGCGACATCCAAAACGAAATCAAGGGCTACGATCCCATCGAAGCCATTGTTAACGAACTGGACCCCAAACAGATCGAAGGCCGTCACCCACTGGACAAAGCGCAGTACACCTGGAGCAAAACCATGCTTGAGGGACAAATCCTCAACTGGGGTGGGGACCGGGTCGACATGGCCAATAGCATGGAGTCCCGCCCGGCCTTCCTCGATCACCACCTTGCCGAGGCGGCGGTGCGGGTATCGCCACACTTCCGGATCAAGGGGAATATTGAGAAGTGGGTCTTGCGGGAAGCGGTGAAAGGCGTCCTACCTGAAGTGCTCTACAAGCGGGAGAAATTCGCCTTTATGGCGCCCCCTGCCCATACCGACGAGTCCAAGCGCTCCAAGGTAACGGCGCTGATTGATCGTTTTGCTGCACCGGAACACATCCGGGCTGCTGGTATCTTCGACGAAAAGCAGCTCACCGCTTTCATTGAAGGCTACCGTACCGATAAGGACCCGGTCTCGTTAGTGCGTAAAGACGCCATCCTCAACCATATCCTTTGTCTGCAAATTCTGCATCGTCAGTACATTGCCTAGCCTTGCCGGGATGCGTGCCCAGTGGTCGTCCCCCTCGCGGGGCACGCGCCGGGGGGCGCCTTTCGGGATAAGCGAGGATTATTGCAGGCGTTTGCCAGGCTTCTAACTGTTACCGGCGACTTTTGGCTTTGGGTCATCGGACAGGTCAAAAATGAACGCCGGTCTACATTCTGAAGTGGCGTCTGTTTTTTATATTTAAGTAACTGAAGGTTAGATGTTTATAGGTAAGCCAACGCGGTTTGCCGGCAAGGTCGGCCAAGGTAGTCGCGTTATACTCGGGTAAGCTTTTATTAGGTTCCTTAATCCTTAATTTAAGCAGTGCGATTTCCCGGTTGCCAAGCGGAGTTCAGGTAGTTTTTATCCACAAACTACCCGAAATTGGCTCCGCCTTGATTAAGATGATTACACGTTTCTTTCCGCTTTTACTTCTTTTGCTTCTCGCCGGATGTGCCCTCGATGGCCGTCAGTCGGTGATGGATCCCCGCGGTGAGGTTGCTCGCCTCCAGATGGACCTGTTTATGGTCACGGTTTATGTAACGGCTGGGATCTTTGTTGCGGTGGGTGGCGCTTTGCTTTGGACGGTCTGGCGTTATCGTGCCCGGGCCACCGACGATCCCAACACCATCCCAGACCAGAGCCACGGGAATCCGCTGATCGAGATCGGCTTAATCGCGATCTCCGTAGCGCTCTTGGTGATTATCGCCGTTCCCACCATGCAAGCGGTTTGGCACACTCACGGGATGCCGGATGAGCCGGAGAGCAAGTTGGGCCATTGGTACCAGGGCGAGCTAGCCGACGGCGCGGAGGATGAAGTCCTGACGATTTATGCCTATGGCTGGCAGTGGTGGTTCTCGTTTGAGTATCCGCAGCTCGGCATCGTTACAGGAAACGAATTTGCCTTTCCGAAGGATAAAGTCGTCCGGGTTGAGCTTCGCTCGAAAGACGTCATCCACTCCTTCTGGTTGCCTAAAATCGCCGGTAAGGTGGACATGATTCCAGGGCGGAACAACTGGATGTGGATCCGCGGAGACGAGGTCGGCTACTTCTTTGGTCAGTGTGCCGAGTACTGTGGTGAATCCCATGCCTACATGCAGTTCCGCGCCGAAGTTATGGAAACGGGCGATTTTGAGCAGTGGGTCGAGGCCCAGCGCGTGGAAGTAGCCGCGCCTCAGGGCGAAGCATGGGGAGACTTTATCCGGGCGGCCAACCAAGATCCTGAAGCTTTGGAGGACGATCCCGTCGCGGCGGGCGCAGCCTTGTTTTTTGGGCGCGGCGCGTGCGTGCAGTGTCACCGGATTGGGGGTACCCCAGCAGCAGGCCAGCTCGGCCCCGACCTCACCACCGTGGCAAGCCGAAAGTCCCTCGCCGCTGGCTGGATGGAGCACCACACTGAGGACTACGGGATCAACCCCGAAAAACAGTACGACAATTTTTACCGCTGGATTCGCGAATCGCAAAACATCAAGCCCGGGAACCTCATGTACCACGTGGATAACGGGATGCGGGATGTGGATTTAAGCGACGAAGACGTGCATAACCTGTCCGCCTTCATGATGACCTTGGACTAAAAGGAGAGCAACTATGGCAACGACCCTAAACACACCACACGCCGACGGCATTGGCGCCGCTCACACCAGCGAAAAAAGCCTCATCGGCCTGCGCCGTCCCGACCACACCACCGGCTTGCTGGACTGGATCACTACGGTTGACCATAAGAAAATCGCCATCATGTACGCGGTTTTCTCGCTCTTCTTCCTCGTCGTTGGCGGGATTGAGGCGCTGCTGATCCGCACGCAGCTGGCCTTTGCCGAGCAGTCGGTGATTTCCGCCACGGTGTACAACCAGATGTTCACCATGCACGGGACGACGATGGTCTTCCTCGCGGTCATGCCGCTCAGCGCGGCCTTTTTCAACTATCTGGTCCCGCTCCAAATCGGAGCGCGCGACGTGGCCTTTCCGAGGCTCAATTCCTTCAGTCTGTGGACCTTCGTCGCGGGGGCGATCATCCTCAACGTCAGCTTCCTCTTTCAGGCCGCCCATTTTCTCGGTTGGTTCAACCCGGTCGACGGGAAGGCCGACATCGTGCCCGCCATCGGTTGGTTCGGCTACGCCCCGATGACGGATACACTTTATTCGGGTATTGGCACCGACTTCTGGATCCTCGGCTTGCAGGTCCTTGGCATCGCCTCCCTCGCCGCCGCTTTCAACTTTATCGTCACCATTTTCAACATGCGTGCCCCGGGCATGAAAATGATGCGTCTGCCGTTGTTCACCTGGATGACGCTGATCACCTCATTTTTGATCATTTTCGCCTTCCCCCCGCTCACCGTGGCCCTCGGCGAGCTGATGTTTGACCGTTACTTCGGCACCAGCTTTTTCCGCGTCGAAGGTGGGGGACAGCCCATCCTTTGGCAGCACCTTTTCTGGATCTTTGGGCACCCTGAAGTGTACATCCTGATCCTGCCCGCCATGGGCATCATCTCTGAAATCCTCCCCACCTTTTCCCGTAAGCCGCTCTTTGGCTACTCGCTGATCGTTTTTTCCGGAGCAGTGATTGGGTTCCTTGGCTTTGCCGTCTGGAGTCACCACATGTTCACCACTGGCCTGGGCAAGGTAGCGACGGCGGCGTTCTCTTTGCTAACCATGGCGATTGCCGTGCCGACCGGAGTGAAGATTTTTAACTGGATCGGCACGCTTTGGGGTGGGCGGATCCGCTTCAGCGTACCGATGGTCTTTGGCCTCGGCTTCATTTGGATGTTCATGATGGGAGGCTTCAGTGGGATCATGCACTCGGCCGCGCCTGCCGATGCCCAGCAGCACGACACCTACTTCGTCGTCGCCCACTTCCACTACGTCCTGATTGGCGGGTCCATCCTTGCCTTGCTGGCGGGTGTCTACTTCTGGTTTCCGAAAGTTACCGGACGCCTCTGGTACGGAAAGCTTGGCTACTGGACCGCCGGGACGGTGGTGGTTGGCTTGAATGTTACCTTCTTTCCAATGCACTTCCTCGGGTTAGCCGGCATGCCTCGCCGGACCCACACTTACCTCGAAACCACCGGTTGGCAGCCGCTCAATCTGGTTTGCACGATCGGGGCCTTCATTTTGGCGGTGGGTATCCTGCTTTTCCTGATCGATATTTTCCGCAGTGCTAAAAAGGGCGAAAAGGCGGGTGCCGACCCCTGGGA
>PWZW01000146.1 GCA_003567255.1 Puniceicoccaceae bacterium
TCCGACTCAGCGCGTTGCGCTGGGCTAGGGTGCATAAGGCCGTTGGCCTTAAACGCTGATGGCGTCAACGGCGTCGCACAACATAGCCCAGGGCAGGCGCCCTGGGTACCTGGCCTTGTCCAAGCCGTTGCAGGCTAAAGGCCTGCGTCAACCTGCGACGCCCCGGCCAGCAGTTGAGCTCCGTGGTTCCGTCCCTCCGGCGACACTTCCGCCATAGATGGTTCAGCAACTCGGCTTAGCGCAGCTTCGTTTTAATTTCTCGCCTGTCCCGCGGAGCAGGGTGCGTTTTCGTACCAAAGGAACCGTGGACAGTGACAAAGACGCCTGCGCCGTCGGGTAACAGGTCTGCGACACATAGAACAGCAGATGCTTTAACAGATCTCACGTGGATTGCGGAAGCACCGAAACCGTTAAGGATTAGCGGAGAAGTGCAGGGGTTATTGAGATAGCGTCCGATGGCCTTTGCGTCAGTGGCGGCCTGTCGACTGTGGGAAAGTTAAGGTGGTGAAATGTGGCAAAACCTTTGTTGGCATGAGTTGCACACTTTGATTTTTGGGGGGTGGTGAATTACGCACTTAGTTGGCTGAGATCCGTGGGGGCAGACGATTTCGGTGTTTTGGTTATGGACAAATGCAAGGAGGGTACTTTCTTGGGGTCATGGCTTACGAACTTAATGGAACGATCAAGGTAATTGGGGACACCCAGACTTTTGCGAGTGGCTTTTCCAAGCGTGAATTGGTGGTGACTACGGCGGAGGACCGCTACCCCCAGGATATTAAAATTGATGCGCTGAAGGAAAAAGGCGATCTCCTCGAGGCATACAAGGTCGGTGATTCCGTGAAGGTATTTTTCGATATCAGAGGTCGGGAGTACAATGGTCGTTACTACGTGGATCTTTCCTTGTGGAAGCTTGAGGGGCAAGGGGCTGGAGCGGCAGCGCCGAAATCCGGTGGTAACGAGCCGGAAGACACCACTGACTACAGCGTGGATCTAGAGGAACCTCCTTTTTGAGCGTGAGAAGCTTGTGAGTAAGGGGGTTGAATTTTTCAAGTGGCGGGCTCACCCCTGGCATGGATTGCCGGCGGGTGAGGATACACCTCAGTGGGTAAACGTATTTGTCGAAATCACCCAGTTCGACAGTATGAAGTATGAGATCGACAAGGAGACGGGGTATTTGCGGATTGACCGTCCCCAGCGCAACTCGTCTCTGCCGCCTTGTGCCTATGGGTTCATCCCCCGGACTTATTGCGATCGGCGCGTTGCTGGGCTGGCCAAGGGCGCCCAGCGTGGAGACAAAGATCCCCTGGATGTGTGCGTGATTTCGGAAATGCCGATTAACCGGGCGGAGGTGATCGTCTCGGCAAAGGTTATCGGAGGCTTTCGTATGATTGATGATGATGAAGCAGACGATAAGATCATTGCCATCATGAAGGGGGATGCTGCCTGGGGCGAAGTCGAAGACATCAAAGCGCTTCCACGTCCCTTAGTAGACCGCTTGAAGCATTATTTTTTGACGTATAAAATGACCCCGAAAGAGACCACGGAGGTTTCCATTGAGTCGATGTACGGGGCGAAAGCAGCCCAAAAAGTGGTGCAGGCCTCCTTGGATGACTACGCGGACACTTACGCTAGTGAGTGAGGAAAGTGCGCTACGGAGCTTTCGGCTGGGGTCCGGGTATCTGAGCTAATCTGCTTAATCGAGCTGACGGCGTTCTAAATCCTCCTCATCCCACCCGAGGAAATGGCCCAGTTCATGTAGGTAGGTGATCTTTATCTCCTTTTGAAACTTTTCAGGGCACCCGTTTGCGGCATCCAGCAGGTTATCCAGAAAGAGGGTGATTTGTGGAGGGAAGGGGTGGGGGGACTCCCCTTGATCAGCCAGGACTTCACCTTCGAAGAGGCCAAGAAGATCGGTGTCCAAGGCATCCTCTGGATCGGCTGGCTCGGGGCGCCCCATGAGGTTTAGATGAACCTGCCGGGTTACCTTTTGCAGCTCCTCGGGGAAGGAGCGGATAAGCTCCTCAATGAGCGCTTCGGCAAGATTTACCCGCTGTGGAAGGGTCTCTAGAGAACACACCTTGGGAATTAGGGGGAAATGGGTTGAAGCGCGTTGCCTCAAGTGGCATCGAGATCGACGAGGATTTCGCGCGGGCTTGAGCCATTATCCGGCCCCACGATCTGCCGATCTTCGAGTTCTTCCATGAGGCGTGCCGCACGGTTGTAGCCGATGCGGAGCCGTCGCTGAAGCATGGAGGTGGAGGCGCGCTTGGTGGAGCGCAGGACTTCGATGGCGTCCGGCAATAGTTCGTCTCCACCATCGGAAGCACCGAGCCCGTTATCGCCCCCGTCTTCGCCGTCGCTTTCGATTTGTCGCTGAACCTCTTCCGCAAAGACGGGCGGGTTGTTGTGTTCTTTCAGGTAATCAACAATGCCATTGATTTCTTCATCAGACACAAAGGCACCCTGCGCACGGGTAAGGTTTGAGGTGCCGGGCGGGATGAACAACATGTCCCCCTTCCCGATAAGATTCTCTGCGCCGCTGCCGTCGAGAATGGTCCGGCTATCCACTTTGGAGGCGACCTTAAAGGAGATGCGGCAGGGGAGGTTTGCCTTAATCACTCCGGTGATCACGTTTACCGATGGCCGTTGGGTTGCCAGGATCAAGTGGATCCCCGCCGCGCGGGCGAGCTGGGCGAGGCGGGCGATGCAGGTCTCGATATCCGCGGGAGCGACCATCATGAGGTCGGCAAGTTCGTCGATGACGCAAACGATGTAGGGCAGCTTCTTCTTCGGGATCTCGAAGGCATCGTCGTCCCTCGGGACCTCCACCTGACTGACCGCGTAACGTTCTTCGGCAGTCATTTCCGCATCCATTTCGGCGGCACGTTCTGCTTCCTCCTTATTCTTAATCAGCTTGGCATTGAAGCCAGCAATATTACGGACATTTTCTTTTGCAAAGATTTGATACCGCCGCTCCATTTCCGCGATCAACCACTTTAGCGCGCCAGGCACTCTTTTTGCCTCGGTGACCACTGGAATGAGCATGTGTGGTAAATCGTTGTAAACCTGCATTTCAACGACCTTGGGGTCGACCATGATAAAGCGAAGGTCATCGGGTCCGGCGTGGTAGAGCAGGGAGGCGATGACGGTATTAATACAGACCGTTTTACCCGAACCCGTGGAGCCCGCGATGAGGACGTGTGGCATTTTTGTGAGGTCGGCAACGATCGGCTTACCGGTCACGTCCTTGCCCAAAACTACCGGAATCTCTGCGGAGGAGTCGGCCCAAGCTCTGGATTCAATGATCTCCCGCATACAAACGGCCGAAGCAATCTTGTTGGGGACTTCAATCCCAACGCTCCCCTTGCCGGGCACAGGAGCGAGGATCCGGACGGATAGGGCGCGGAGTCCGAGAGCAATATTCTTGTCGAGATTGAGGATTTTTTCTACCCGAACGCCGGCGGCGGGGGTGACTTCGTAACGGGTGATCACCGGACCCGTATGGATCTCGCCCGGAACGACCTTCACCCCAAACTCGTCGAGGGTGCGTACCAGTGCTTCCATCGTCTCACGGTGGTCATCCGGGGAAACCTCTGGCCGGTCTTCCGCATCTGAGAGCAGTTCCAAGGGGGGGAATTTGTAGTCGCCCCTGCTCTCCGGAATAGAGGCGACGGCTTTTTCCACTTTTTCCCCGGAGAAAATCTTAATTTGTTTCGGATCGAGTGGTGGCTTTTTCGGCGTGCTGACGGGCGCCTCGACCTCTGGCTCGTCTTCTTTGAGCTTGAGTGAAGGTCCGCTTTTGGGGGGCGGGGAAACTTGGCTGGTCCCCGTAAAGGCGGATTGTTTTTTCACAAAAACGCCTGGAGGCGGTCCAGATACCTGATCCAGCAATCCGTAGCGTTTGGGTGTTCCCGGGGGATTTTCCTCGACCTCCCCCGCAAAAGCATCGCTTTCGTCAGCCGCTTCTTTTTTCGACTTTGCTTCCTTTGCGGCTGCAGCGGCGGCCTTGGCCTGTTTTTTCTTTTCCAGCTTTGCCGCTTTGCGCTCGGCGGCGGTCATTTCCTTCTCTTTGGCTTTTTCAATGGCCAGGGCGGCCTTGGCTTCCCGGCGTGCCGCTTTAGCGGCTTCTCGTTTTTCTTTATACGCATGGAAAGTCGTGCGAGTGTATTCGAAGAAATTTCCAATATTGTCGGTGAAAAGCAGGATACTGGAAATGACCAAGCCCATGGTGAAGATTAGGGCCGCACCGAAAGTACCTATGATCGGGACGAGGAGCGTAATCCCCAACAGACTTCCGACCGAGCCACCCATCCCCGCAACTAATTGGCGCTGAAAAACCCCTCCCTCGCTGGAAACACTTTCGGTGCTTTCGGCGAGCGCCGCTAAACCGGCGACGACAAGCAGTGAAACAAAAATAGCAACCGCACTAATGACCCGTTTTCCGCGCGTTTGCGACCAAATGAAACGGGTCGCCAAGGTAAATAAGTACAGGGGGATTAACCAAGCGGCCAGCCCGATTAAGTGAAAGCTGTAAAAGCTGAATTCAGCTCCGAGCATACCGACCCGGTTGGGGCGCTCGGCATGTTCGGTCGTCACCATTCGGGACTGGCTCATGTCAAAGTCGATCAGTGCAGCGAGCGCGAGGAGGCCTAAGGTGCCAAAGATAATACCGACGATTGGACGTGATTTACTCCGTCTCGGTGCGGAAACAATCTTTTGAGCGGTGGATTTTTTCTTTTGCTTGGTAGCCATTTAAAGTAGAAATCAGAGCTATCAAGTGTTTGCCTGGCAAACAAGTCGCAATTCAGAGAGAAATTTACAATCGAAGCCCATTTGAGGGCAGCTTATGGAAATTCTAACCTTCAAACCAATCTACATGGAACGCGTCTGGGGAGGACGTGATCTGGAGTCAAAACTGGGACGTGTCTTACCCGAGGGTAAGGTCATTGGTGAAAGCTGGGAGCTGGTGGACCGCCCGGAAGCACAATCTGTCGTTGAGGGAGGGCCGCATGATGGGATGCCCATCGCGGAACTGCGGAAAAAGTACCATCGGGAGCTCTTCGGTCCCGATGCGGACCCGCAGACGTGGTTTCCCATCCTGGTGAAGTGGCTCGATTGTCAGGAACGCTTGAGCTTGCAGGTGCATCCGCCAGCTGCCATTGCGCCGAGCCTGGGAGGCGAGCCGAAAACCGAGACTTGGTACATTGCGGACTGCAAAGCGGGTGCCTCCCTGACTGTGGGATTGAAGAAGGGCGTCACGCGAGCGGCTTTTGAGGAAGCCCTCGCATCTAATGAACTGGAAAAGTGCGTCCATGCCTTTGGCGTTGCTCCGGGAGATTCCATCCTGGTGGAAAGTGGCCGCCTGCATGCCATCAACGGGGGAAATTTGATCCTCGAAATTCAGCAGAACAGTGACACCACCTACCGCGTTTACGATTGGGGCCGGGTAGGGCTGGATGGCAGGCCGCGGGAGTTGCACAAAGACGCTTCCCTGAAGTCGATTGATTTTGACGATTTTGAGCCTGAGCCGCTGCGTGGCAAATCGGGCGACTCGATTCTGGCGGACTGTGCCGAATTTCGGATACGTCGGTTCGAACGGTCCGCGGACGGCGGTGGGGCGGTTAACCTCCCCGAGGCAGATGCGCAGTTAGTACACCTCGTTCGCGGCGAGGTATTTCTGGATGAAACCAAGCTGGAACCTGGGCGCACCTATCTGGTGCCGTATACTCGGAAGTGCGTTTTACAGAGCGCGCCCGAAGCGGAGTTCCTGGTGACAGACCGTTTTCTCTCCAAACCAAATTAAGCACAGTGGGAGAAGATCCGCTCATTATACTATTGTACCTTGGGGTGGCCGTTTATTTGGGCTATCTCTACTATACGGACACACGCCGTGCGGCAGCCGGGAATCCGAATGTGCAGGCGATGCCTGGGGCGGTCCCCTGTGGCTTGGGGGCGCTTGTTATCGCGACCGTAGGCGCCTTGGTGTTGCTGGCTTTGGAAACCGGCGGTGAGCTGGCACTGGGCATCGCCGATGAACAGAGTGACATTGCGGTGATTTTCCTGCTGGCAATGTTGGCGGCGGGGATCGTTGAGGAAGTCATCTTCCGGGGTTATCTGGTCGTGGAAAACAAGGGCCGGGCCGCCTTTTTGGCGAGTGTGTTCGTTTTTTCTGCGGTCTTTGCGCTTTTGCATCCGCACCTCTGGGAGTACACGAAATCTGAGGAAGCGGCCTGGTGGGCGTTTTGGGAAGGCGGCTTTTCGCTGTCCTTCACGACCAAAGCTATTTTCAGCACGCTGTTTTTATTTTTTGGATCGCTTTGGTTTTACGCCTCTCGGTTTGGCCCGTGGAATCCGAGTCGATCCATCATTCCCTGCATGCTAGCGCATGCGGTGAGTAATTTGGGCGTTTTCATAGTGAAGGCCTTCCAAGGGCATGTCAGCGGTTGGCTCTAGGCCTTGCGCTTAATGCGGCGGGGTTTGTTCCACCGATAAGCGTTGGAAAGATTTGCCATGCGTACAGAAGGACAAATGCTGATGATCAAAGCATGGAAGTAGTTTTTTTAGGAACCGGAACCTCGCAGGGAGTTCCCATGATCGCGCAGCCTGCGGGTGGGGGAGACCTTGAGGATAAGCGTAATTGGCGGACCCGCTGTAGCATTCATGTAGAGATGGGGGGGCACCACATCCAAGTCGACGCCGCTCCGGAGTTCAGACTGCAGTGTATTGAAAATTCGATTAACCGGGTGGATACCTTTATTCTGACGCACGCCCACGCGGACCACATTCTCGGGATGGATGATCTGCGGCGATTTTGTGATCTACTTGGAGGAGCTGCGCTGCCCGTCTACAGCTCTGCAGAAGCGCTGGAGCGGGTAAGGGCGATCTACCCCTACGCCATCCTTGACCGGCCTCTGGTTCGGGGATATCCAGCCTTTGCCTTGAGTGAAGTCAACGGAACGATTGAGTTGGCAGGCGGGACCATCGAAACCACCCGGCTTCCCCACGGTCCGGTCGAGGTTCTTGGGCTCGTCTTCACTGAGCGTCAAACAGGCAAGCGGTTTGCCTATTTTACAGATTGTAAGGAGGTGCCGGAAGCGGCCCGTGCCTTGGCAGAAGGGGCGGCGGTCTTGGTATTGGATGGTCTGCGCCCCAAGCCGCACCCCTCGCACATGACGATTGCCGAGGCCACGCAAACTGCGCTCGAAATGGGGGCCCCGATTACCTATCTCACGCACATGACGTACATGATCGACCACGCCACCACGGAGGAAAGCCTACCGGAAAACGTGCGCCTAGCTTACGATGGCTTACGTATCACGATCTAGGTAGAGATGCTCGACGCTAGTCTGAGTTGATCAATTGGTCGAGACGGGTGAAGGTTTCTGCGGGAAAGCCCATCGCAGTTTTGAGAAAGACGTCCCGCTCAAAGACATTACCCTCGCCATCGGCCCGTGCCCGGGCCGAACCGTCGATCAGTTTTTGGATGCGTGGGCCCAAGGCAGAAACCGGGATCGGAAAGTCGCTGCCATGGACGACCCGAGACAACCATTGGGAGCTCAGGAGTTTTTTCGCCGTGTGCGCCCGGTTCACGCTGCTCAGCGCGGAATTGTCGGTGTAGAGATTTGGGTAGGTGCCCATCATCTCAAAAAGAAGCTCGGTGTAGTCTGGGTCGATCAGAGCGGAGCGGCCCGCACCGTGAGCGGCGATGGTCGTGACCCCGCACTCCAGGGGTGCCCGAAGGATCTCGGGGCTGGCGTACGCTGCATTGATGACAGGAAGGGAAAGTTCACCCCCGGTGTGGGCGAGGAAGCACATCTTGAGCGCGGCCATACGCTCCCAAAAAGGGCGAAAAGCTGTTCGGTTACAGTCCACATTGAGACAGTTTGGTAAGAGTTTGAGAACGCGCGCTCCGGCTGCCGCAGAGGCTTCCAGGGCGTCGATGGCGTCCGGTCGGGCGGGGTGAATAGATACTGCCGGAAGGAAATGTGCGGGGTGTTTTTTTGCGAGACCGAGGACCACTTCATTGGGAACATAAAACACCGCCTTTTTAGGCAGAGGATGTCCGGAATCATCGTGAGGCAGGTCTTGAGCCAGCAGGAGCACCGCATCGAGCGAACTTTCTTTGACGGATTGCAAGAGGTACGCGCGATAAGCTTCATCCAGCGGATCCTTGATCGAAAGGTGGGGAAGTCCGCAGGCTCGTAGCAGACACCTCGCCTGAAAACGCATGCGTGGGGAGTCCAGCTTGAGCCAACAGCCATCGCCAGCGGAGCCATCCCCAATTAAGTGGACGTGTCCGTCGATGCGTCGAAGGGGATGTGTTGTTTGGTTCATGTTAATGAAAAGCTTTGGGGACGTGGTTTCATTTAACAACGAGTGAGTGAAGCTAATGCATAGGAGGCGTGAGGTGAAGGGGATAATCCCCGCTTCGTTCAGGCAAGGCCTTCCCTAAGTGTGGAAAAAGCGCCGATCACCTAGCTTAAGGTGCGTAAATAAGGGGCGCATTGGGGCCAATAGGCCAGCCGAAGAAAAACCAGACCCCGAGGAGAGCTGTCCACACCAGGGAGAATCCCAGAGAATAAGGCAGCATGGCCGCAATGATGCTGCCAATGCCGAGGGTGCGGTCATAGCGAATGGCAAAGGCCAGAATAATAGGGAAATAAGGGAAGACCGGGGTGATGATGTTGGTCACCGAGTCTCCAATCCGATAGGCCGCTTGAGTAAGCTCGGGGCTGTAGCCCAGATCCATCATCAGAGGAACTAAAACCGCCGCCAGAATGCCCCACTTTGCCGTGGCGGAGCCGACAAACAAGTTCACCAGTCCGGCCATGAGGATGACACCGAGCAAAAGGGGGAATCCACTAATGTTCAGTGCGCGGAGCCCCTCGGCACCCTGAATGGCTATGATAATACCCAGGTTCGACCAATCAAAATAGGCGATGAATTGGGCTGCGGCAAAAGCCAGCACAATGTAAGCACTCATGGTGGACATGGTGTCGGCAAGCATTTTGGCTACATCGTGGTCGCTGCGGATCGACTTGGTTATTAACCCGTAAACGAGCCCTGGAAAAAAGAGACAAAGCGCCAGCAAGACCACAATCGATTGGTAGAAGGGGGCCAAGCCGCCCATCGGGCCGCCGCTATCCCGAAGCGGTGCATTTTCCGGTATGACCAGAAGGGCGCATACAGAAAGGCAGAACAAGCCTGTCAGTCCGGCCCATGCAAGGGCCTTGCGTTCAAGCTTTGAAACGTCCCCATTCAGAGAATGGTCGATCTCCTCACTTTGAGCGAGCGAGGGGTCCCACTTACCCAATCTTGGTTCAACGATTTTTGCGGTAATGAGCCAGCCGGTGGGCACTAAAATGAAGGTCGCAACCACCATAAGGTAGTAATTCGCCAAGGGAGTGACCGTATATTCCGGATCGTAAATTTGGGCGGCCGATTGGGTGAGTCCGGCGAGGACCGGATCAAGCGCGGTAATGGCGAGATTAGCGCTGTAGGCCCCCGAGGCTCCCGCGACCACGGCACATAAGCCAGCCAGCGGGTGTCTTCCTAAACTGGCAAAAATAAGGGCGCCGAGGGGTGGAAGGATGATGAACCCGGCATCGATTGTCATCGAGCTGAGAATCCCGGCAAAAACCAAACCGGGCGTGATAAAGCGTTGCCCAACCAAGCGAACCAGCAACTTCAATAAGGCGGTGATACAGCCTGAGCGTTCGAACAAGCCGATGCCGATCATCGCAACCAAGACCGTGCCCAGCGGGGCAAACCCCGTAAAATTCCCGACCGCCTCGCTCAGTATCCGCTGAATTCCCTCAGCGGAAAGCAAGTTATTCACCTCAAGCACCTCACTCGTTCGTGGATGCACGACACTCACCCCGATCTGATGGAGGATGAAGCTGAGCGGGAGCATCCCCGCTGCCAGAAAGAAAAATAAAGTGAGCGGATGGGGTAGGCGGTTGCCCGCCCGCTCAATGCGGTCGAGTTGCCTCTCCCAGAAGCTTTTAGGATGTGAATCAGCCATGTGCTTGCGGGAAAAGGTTTAAGTGGGGAAAGAAGGAAGGACGGAGGGTTGCCTTGAAGCTGCAGTACTAACCACCTTCACCGAGGGCTTCTTTTTCGGCAATGGTTAGGCGGGCCACGTTGCGGACCGAGTGCTTGGTGACGAGGTTGCCCCCGGCTGCGCGACCGCGCAGGGGTACTGTGCTGAAATCCACGATTTCCTCAGTTTTTCTGAGGCGAGGCGCGGGCTTTAGGTTAACCTTCACGGCCTCTGGTTGTTCTTTTGCCGGATAGACCGAGAGGTGGAAGACGCGGGAGCCTGCTTTACCCTTCGTTAAATCGTATTCCTTGTCCCGCGTGACACCGCCCGTTGTAAAATGTTTGGCGATGCACGAGCCGGTTTTGCCATCCCGATAAATCATGCAATAAGCGATCGCGTTCGGTTCCTGACGATTGAAGGTATCGATGTGGATAATATTTTTCCCGAAGAAGGCTTTTTCGCTAATTTTGGAAACGGTCATCTTTCCGTCTTGGGTAATGGCGATGACATCGTCCATGGTGGAGCACTTGCAAATCGCTTCATCCTTTTTCATGCCATAGCCGGCGAATCCCTCTTTTCGGTCGACATAGAGGGTTTCGTTGGCGAGGACGACGGATTGGGCGGTCACTCGCTCAAAGGTGCTGAGCTCCGTCTTGCGCTCGCGCCCCTTACCGTACTTCTTTTTGAGCTCTTTGAACCAGCTGATGGCGTAGCGGGTGAGATTTTCGAGGTGGTCTTTGGTTTCGGCAATTTGCTCCTCCAGACCCCGGATGAGTTCATCCGCACGAAGGGCATCAAACTTGGAAATCCGCTTAATTTTGATCTCCGTCAGGCGAATGATGTCGTCGCGCGTGACGGTACGCTTGAAAAGTTTTTTGTAGGGTTCGAGCCCCTCATCAATCGTTTCAATAACGGCCTCCCACGTCTCTGCCTCTTCGATCCGACGGTAAATACGTTTTTCGATAAAGATTTTCTCGAGCGAGGAAAAGTGCCATTTTTCCTCCAGCTCGTGGAGTTGGATCTCCAGTTCCAACTTAAGTAAATTGGCGGTTTTATCGGTTGCGAGGTAGAGTAGGTCATCCGCCGTAAAGAACTTTGGTTTTCCGTTTTCAATAACACAGATGTTTGAGGCAATCGACAGCTCACAATCGGTGAACGCATAGAGGGCCTGCTCGGTGGTTGCGGGATCGGCACCGGAGGGGAGGTAGACGATGATTTCGACCTTGTCGGCGGTATTGTCCTCAACCCGCTGGATTTTTATCTTCCCTTTTTCATTCGCGCTGATGATGGAGTCGATCAAGCTGGTGGTCGTGGTCCCGAAGGGGACCTCTGTGATCGTCAGTTGGTTGCGCTTACTTTGCTCAATCCGGGCGCGCACGCGGATCCGGCTTCCACGCAGACCGCCGGCATACTCGGTGCAGTCAGCAATGCCCCCGGTGGGGAAGTCGGGCATGAGGCAAGTCTGCTTTCCCCTCAAAATGGAGATACTTCCGTCTATAAGCTCGTTGAAATTATGGGGAAGGATCTTGCAGGCCAAACCGACCGCGATGCCCTCAGCGCCCTGGGCCAGCAAGAGTGGGAATTTCACCGGGAGGGTGACCGGCTCCTTATTGCGCCCATCGTAAGAGGCCTGCCAGACCGTTGTTTTTGGGTTAAACACCACATCGAGAGCAAACTTGGAGAGGCGTGCCTCAATGTACCTGGGTGCGGCCGAGGAATCGCCCGTCAAGGTGTTACCCCAATTTCCCTGGGTATCGATGAGCAGATCCTTTTGCCCCAACTGGACCATCGCATCGCCGATGCTGGCATCGCCGTGGGGATGATACTTCATGGTGTTTCCAATAATGTTGGCCACCTTGTTGTAACGTCCGTCCTCAAGCTCGCGGGTGGAGTGGAGGATCCGGCGTTGCACGGGTTTCAGTCCGTCATTTGCATGGGGCACCGCACGCTCCAGAATGACGTAAGAAGCATAATCGAGAAACCACTCGCTGAACATCGCGTCGAGATGGGCCGAGTCGGGTGGATGGGGTCCGTCGAAGGAGTCATCCGAAAGCTCGGGCGAAAGCTCTTCCGGAGAGGTACTTGGCTCTGGGTCTCCGAAGGGAAGTTCCAGGTTTTCGTCGTCGTTCGATTTATTTTTTCGGGACATGGATGCTGCGAAAGGAAAAGTTGGAAAGGATCGACAAGCGCCGGAGGAAAGCAAACTCGCGATGAAGTGCGACCCCGCTCACCGCTGGGCACCGTTTATGCACTTTGGCTGATTGGCTGTTCGGGGAGCAGGTCTTCTTCAATTTTCAGACGGTCGATGATGAATTGCTGGCGGTCTGGGGTGTTCTTGCCCATATAAAAAGTCAGCATTTCCTTGATGGTGATTCCACGCGGGATAATGATTGGATCCAAGCGGATATCCTTGTTGATAAAGTGAGTAAACTCATCCGGGGAAATTTCCCCCAGACCCTTGAATCGAGTAATTTCCGGTTTAGGCCCGAGGGCTTCAACGGCGGAGAGGCGCTCAGCCTCTGAGTAGCAGTAGCGGGTCTCCTTTTTATTACGTACGCGGAAAAGCGGCGTCTGCAGGATGTGCAAATGTCCGCTTTTGATGAGTTCAGGGAAAAATTGCAGGAAGAAAGTGATGAGGAGCAAGCGGATATGCATCCCATCAACATCCGCATCGGTAGCGATCACGACATTATTGTAGCGTAGGCCTTCCAATCCATTTTCAATGTTCAGGGCATCCTGCAGGAGGTTGAACTCCTCATTTTCGTAAACGATTTTTTTAGTGAGACCGAACGAGTTCAGGGGCTTTCCTTTGAGACTGAAAACGGCTTGGGAATTTACATTCCGCGCCTTCGTGATGGATCCGCTGGCGGAGTCACCCTCGGTGATGAACAGGGTGCTGTCCAACCTTCCCGGTTTCTTGGTATCCAAATGAATGCGACAGTCGCGAAGCTTGCGATTGTGGATTTTGGCCTTGCGGGCGCGTTCGCGGGCCAGTTTCTGGATACCTTTGAGCTCTTTGCGGGTCCGCTCGGAATCCTGAATTTTGCGCAGGAGGGTTTCCGCGGTGCCCGGATTTCGGTGGAGATAATTGTCCAGTGCCTGCTTAACAAAGTTGAGTAAAAAAGTCCGGATGGTTTGCCCTTTGGGAGCCATGTTAGTGGAACCCAACTTTGTTTTGGTTTGGGATTCAAAGACTGGCTCCTCAATCTTTATGCTGATCGCCGCGCAAATCGATGAGCGGATGTCGACCGCATCAAAATCTTTTTTGAAGAATTCTTTAACCGTCTTTGCGAGGGCCTCCCGGAAGGCATTCAGGTGGGTCCCGCCCTGGGTGGTGTGTTGGCCGTTGACGAAGGAGTAGTACTCTTCGCCGTAGCTGTCGTTGTGGGTAAAGGCGATCTCGATGTCATCATCCGAAAGATGAACAATCGGGTAGAGGGGTTCACCATCGAGTTTGTTTTCGAGAAGGTCGCGGAGCCCGTTTTCGCTGCGAAATTTCTTTCCGTTAAAAACGAGGGTCAGGCCCCGATTGAGGTAGGCGTAATTCCACAACATGTTTTCAACAAAATCCGACCGGAAGCGCCAGTTGTGGAAAATTTCTGAATCGGGGCTAAAGGACAGGTGGGTGCCGTTGCGGGCTTCGGACTTGCGGTCTGCGCTGTCCTCATGGCTGACCTCACCGCGTTTAAAGTCGACCAAACGAGTTTTGCCCTCGCGAAACGCCTCCACGCGAAATTCGCTGGAAAGGGCATTGACCGCCTTTATGCCCACACCGTTCAGACCAACGGATTTTTTGAACGCCTCGGAATCGTACTTTGCGCCGGTATTTATTTTGGATGCACAGTCTTTAAGCTTCCCGAGGGGAATGCCACGGCCGTAGTCGCGCACGGACACGCGGTTATGCTCAATGGTGAGTTCGATGGTTTTTCCATTGCCCATGACGAACTCGTCGATCGAGTTGTCTATCACCTCTTTGAGGAGGATATAGATGCCATCATCGGGGGAGGAGCCGTCCCCGAGCTTGCCAATGTACATGCCGGGGCGGAGGCGGATGTGCTCTTTCCAATCGAGAGACCGAATACTTTCTTCGTTGTAATTTGCGGACATGGTGTGGTTGGTAGGTCTTCGAGCGCGAAAAAGGCACTCGTCAGATTGCATGGAAGCGGGGTCGGGGGGCACTTGTAAACTCAAAATCTCCTCAGGCCATGCTTGCTTTCTTTCGAAGAGACCGAAAATACTGAAGGAGTGGATCTTAGCTCAAAAGAGAGAAAACTCGCGCTGACGCAACGTGCGGAGGCCTTGGGCTTCGCTCACCTCGGGGTTGCGCCAATTCCGCTGGAACTGCGGACCCGATATTACGAAGCATGGATCGCGACCGGCCAGCACGGGACGATGGACTGGATGGAGCGAAACAACGAACGGCGGCTGGAGCCGAAGAAGCTGCTCCCCGAGGCGAAGAGCATTTTGGTTTTTGGGCTCAACTACTACCAACCGGATCCGGAAAACCGTCGTTTTCGCATCTCTAAATACGCGCTTGGGGATGACTATCACAACCTCATCCTTAAGCGTTTGCAAAAGATCTGCCGATACATGCGAGAGCACTTTTCCAGCAACCAGCGCCCTTACGTGGATACCGGACCGCTATTGGAGAAACCCATCGCAGCGGCGGCTGGCTTGGGGTGGCAGGGGAAGAGTACCATCCTGCTCAACAATAAATCCGGAACTTGGTTGTTTTTGGGAAATATCGTCACGGACCTTGAACTTCCGCCCGACGCGCCATCCAAAGACCGTTGTGGCACTTGCACAAAATGCATTGAAGCCTGCCCGACCCGCGCGATCACCGCGCCTTACAAACTCGATGCGAGGCGCTGCATCGCGTACCTAACCAACGAGCACGACGGGCCAATCCCACTTGAGTTTCGGCGGGCGATTGGTGATCGGCTATTTGGCTGCGAGGAGTGCCTTGATGTCTGTCCGTGGAATCGCTGGGCACAGCAGACCCGTGAAGCGAGGTTTGCACCGCGCGAGCTGCCAGAGCTCCGTGAGTTGCTGCGCTTTGACGAAGCGCGCTTCCGAGAGACCTTTCAAGGCTCTCCCTTGAAACGGCTAAAGCTGCCCCGGTTTTTAAGAAATGCCTGCACCGTGATGGGAAATGTCGGTAATGAGGCGGATATCCCAGCCCTGCAGGTACTCGCCGAGAGCGAAAACGCGATGGTGGCCGAGCACGCGACGTGGGCAATTAACGAAATCCGCACGCGTTCGGAAGCAGGTTGACTGGATGAAAGGCTGATCAGCCAACCGAATGAACCGCCTTCTTTTCGCGGTGGAAATAGGGGTACAGGCAAGGGATGACGAAAAGGGTGATCAAACTCGAACTGAGCAACCCACCCACGACGACTCTGGCCAGTGACGCCTGCGCCTCGCCCCCTTCACCATATCCGAAAGCGAGAGGCAGGAGCGCGAGCACCGTGGTCAACATGGTCATCAAAATAGGACGGAAGCGGACGGTACCTGCCTGCTTTGCCGCCTCCATCGACGTCATTCCCTTTTGGCGATAACGGTTTGCCTGGTCCACGATTAGGATCGCGTTATTCACAACGATCCCAACGAGCATAATGAATCCAATAAAACTCTGCACGCTGAGGGTACTGCCCGTTATCCACAGCGCAAAAAGCGCACCCCCGGCAGCGAGCGGGACGGAGAACATGACCAGTAGCGGGTCGCGCAACGATTCGTAGAGGCAGGCCATGACCATGTACACGAGCAACAGTGCAAGGATAAGGCTAAACATCAGATCGCGAAAGGCCCGCTGCTGCTCCTCATAATCTCCGCGAACGATAATCTGCGAAGTATCGTCTCTGGGAATCGTATTAAACGCGTCCTGGAGGTCTTCTGCGATGGAGCCAATATCTCTTCCGCCCACATCAAGCGATAAGGCAACGGTGCGTTGTTGATTGCGCCGTTGAATCTGAGACGCGCCGGTTTCTTGTTCAAGCGTCACAAAATTCCGCAAAGCCACCGCTCGACCTTCGCTGTTTTGAATTTGTAAATCGAGGACAGAGTCGGGTGACAGGCTGCGGGCGTTTGCGAGGCGCATTCGTATATCCACCTCGTCTCCTGCCTCGCCGCGAAGCATACCTACGCGGGTACCGCCGACAAAGGTTTGAATGCTGCGGGCGACTTGCTCGACGGAAAACCCGAGGTCGGCGGCTCGCTCCCGATCAATCTTTACCGCTAAACGGGGAATACCGGTTTCCCGACTGGCCCGCGTCCCGATGACACCCCGGACTTCGCTGGCAAGCGCTGAGGCTTGAGCGGTCAGGGCATCGAGCGTTGCCAAATCAAACCCGGAGATTTCTACCGTCAGGCGCTCTCCATCCTCGCCACCAATTCCCAAGCGCCGAAAATTGAAAGCACCCCCTGCGGCGGACGAGCGAATGCGCACTCCCGGAGTATCCCCCAATGCAGCTTGGAGGGCCAGAGCGATTTCTTCACTGGTCCGGCTTCGCTGCGTCGATGACACCAATTGCAGACGTAGTCGTGCGGTTGATCCAGCACCCGGTCGCCATGCCGTGGCTCCGATGTCGACATCCATGTTATCCAACTCGGGAACAAGTTCGACCACCCGTTTTTCCAGCCCCTTGGCGATCTCACTGAGGAGCTCGATACGCACGCCCTGATCTGCGTCCACGTTGACCCGTACTTGCCCCTCATCACCTTCCGGGAAGAATTCGACGCCGAGCTGCGGGATGATCAGGAATGAAGCAAAAAAGGCTGCCAGAATACCTGACAAAAAAGCTGGGCGGAAACTAAAAATCCTTTCCAGCAACCTTTCATATAGAGCTTGGAGACCGTTCTGCACACCCAGTGCAAGGCGACTCCAAAGCGGGGCACGTTTCCCCATGCGCATCTTTTCCGGAAGGTTTCCGGCGAGCATAGGCACTACCGTTAACGCAGCGAACAGTGAGCAGAGGAGTGAGAAGGCAACCACGTAGGCGAGCTGGCGAAATAGGGTCCCCGTGACCCCTTCCAAAAACAGCAGAGGCAAGAAAATGGCGAGGGTGGTCAAGGTGCTGGCGACGATTGCCGAACCAACCTCGGAAGCTCCTATAACCGCAGAGTCACGAAGGCTTTTACCTTCACTACGGTGGCGGTAAATATTTTCGATCACGACGATCGAGTTATCCACCATCATACCAACCCCGAGGGCGAGGCCCCCGAGGGTGAAGAGGTTGAGGGTCATCCCCTGGAAGTAGACTAGTATGAAGGTGCCGATTAAGGAAATGGGGATGGCGACTGCGATGGAAAAGGTGCTTCGCCAATTGCGTAGAAAGAAAATAAGCACGCAGATAGCAAGCAGGCTACCCACACCAATCGCCACAACCACGTTACGCAGAGAACTTTGAATGAAAACCGAACGGTCTTCCAAAACGGAGAGGAATAACTGTGGAAAGTCGCGATTGATCCGTTCCACCTCGCGGGCCGTAGCTTGGGCCGCTTCGACGGTGTTGGCGCCCGATTGCTTACGGACCGCGAGCCGTACCCCAGGCTCTTGGTTTATCCGGACAATGCGGGAGATGTCGGCGTGGGTGTCGACCACAGCTGCGACATCCCGCAGGTAGATGGGGGCATCCGCGCGCCTCGCGATGATGATGTTCCGCAAATCTTCAGTGCTGTTGATCAATGCGGGTGTGCGGAGAAGGATTTCGCGCTGCCCCTGGCGCAAATCACCCGCCGGTTGAAGTACATTGGCCTCACGGATCGCTCGTTGGAGTGCGTCCAGCGAAATATTTTGGGCCTGTAGACGGTCAGGATCAATTTCGACCCGCACCTCTCGGGTCAAGCCACCACGCGTATCCACAATCGCCACACCGGATACCTGCTCCAAGCGCGGCTGGATTTGCTGGTCGAGTAACCGGCGGAGAGGAATGGGGTCGAGCTGACTGGCGACGCCGATCAGCACGATGGCGCGCTGGTTTGGGTCAAACTTCCTGAGCTGAGGCGGGGAAGCCTCTTCCGGAAGGTCATTGACCACACGGTCTAGGCGGTCCCGCACATCGTTAGACGCCTCGCTAAGGTCCGTTCCCCAAACGAAGCTGAGGCTTACCGTTCCGCTGCCCTCACTAGCCGAGGAGGTCATTTCCTCGACTCCAGGCACCCCAGCGAGCGTGCGTTCCAGGGGGCGCACAACCAATTCCTCAACCTCCTCCGGTCCAGCGTTTGGGTAGGAAACCGTCACGGTAATCACCGGAAATTCGATGTCGGGAAGCAGATCCTGTGGAATCCGTGAAATCGAAAAAGCTCCGATCAAGATCACAATCAAGGCAACCATCGTGGCGAAGACGGGCCTCGCGGTGAAAAATGCAATTAGGGGCCTCATCGCACCTCAGATGAGTCCGCAGCCGCAGGCTCCCTGTGTTCACTCGAATCTGGCTTTTGCCAGCGTACGGGAGTGTTGTTCACGAGTTGGTCGTTGCCGAGAACAACGACAAATCCACTGGATTGGAGGCCGGTTACCGCGACCTTGTCACTCTCCTGAAAGCCGAGGGTGACGGGGATAAAGCGAGCGCGACCTGCACTCTCATCGATCAGGAATACCCCGTTGGTCTCCCCCCTTTTGACGATCGCATCGAGCGGCACCATAACGGCATCAGACTGTTCCGCGAGCACCACGCTCGCCCGCATAAACACCCCTGGGGTGAGGGCTTGCGAGGGGTTTGGTACGATGACTTCGATCAAGGCGCGGCGGGAATCCTCACTAAACTCCGGTGCTCTCCTGCGTACTTCCGCGGGGTACTGGCGTCCCACGTGACCGCCCACGGAGATCTTCACCTCCATGCCCGGGAAAATGCTATAATAGTCGCTCTCCGGAACAAAAAATTGCCCAATCAAGGGGTCCACTGACACGACCTCGAGGATGGGAGAGTTCGTCGAAACGAGCGAACCCTCATCGAGGAAGCGTTGGCTGACGAAACGCTCCTCATCACTCCCTTGCCAGGAGGTTCTGAGGATGGTTCGGTCCAAGTTGAGTTGAGCCCGGCGCAGGGCAGACTTCCGCAAGTCGAGGGTTGCTTCAGCCACGGCCAGGTTTGCTTGCTCGGAGATAAGGCGGGTCTCCACGCGCTCCCGTTCGAAGGCAGAGACAAAGTCTCGATCGCGAAGCGATTCGATGCGGTCCAACTCCCTTTCGACGACCTCCAACGCTGCCTTTGCGGAAATCAGGTTTGCTTCGGCAACCGCGACTTCCGCCTCTGCTTGACTAACATCTTCGAGCGCTTCCGCCGCTTCTACCTTACCGACGACTTGATCGCGCACCACACGCTCGCCGATTTCGACATTCAACTGTTCCAAGAGACCAGCCGTGCGGGCGGCCACCGTAAATCGTTGGCTGGGCAAAAGCGTGCCGGTATACGTTCTTTCGTTACGAATATTGCCAACGCTGATCGGTTCGACCAAGACCGAAATAGTTCGCTCAGCTCCTCGGCGTTGGTTGGAGGAAGGCGCCGTTTCGGAATCCTCACGGCCGCACCCCAGAAAAAGCGTACCGAGGGCGAAAAAAATAAACCAAAGAGAAAGGCGCATGAATAATCTTGGAGAGGAATGCAAGTAAGGTTGCGGAGAAAACACTCAGGAAATGTGGCTAATGCGAAAATTGGCCACCGTGCGTCCAAAAAGGCGAGTCCGCAAACAAAGAGTTAATTCCACAAAAA
>PWZW01000008.1 GCA_003567255.1 Puniceicoccaceae bacterium
CTGGCACAGCGAGTGGGTTGGGGGAGGATGGGGTCAGTCCAATTTTTCATGTTTTTGGTAGTCTCCTTCGCCGCGTTCACGGCCGCAGGCACCGTGACCTGCTCGGCTCACAGTACGCACAGACTAAACTGAGCCAGGCGCAGAGTAATCGCATTATCCGCCGGGTCGACGACAAGCTTGCGCTGATACCCAAGGTAATCAAGCAGGCGCACGAACGTATCATTGGCGAACGGCAGGTTTGCAATGACGATAAAATCCTCAGTGCGCACGAGCGCGACATCGACGTGATTGTGAGGGGCAAAGCTGGTGCGCAAACCGAGTTTGGTAACGAGCTGTTCCTCTGCGAGCATCCCGGCGGAATGATTGTTGATTACATGCTTTACGGCAAAGGCGCCCCCGGCGAAGGCAAAAAGATGATCCAAAGCGTAGAGCGCCAGCAGGCTTTTGAACTGGACCATCCGCTTGAATTTGTGGTCGCGGACAGGGGATTTGACGGGAGAAAAAACATTACCACCATTGAATCACAGGGAATCACCGCGCATATCTGCCCGAAGGACCCGCAGGTTCTTGTGGAACGTCTGGGCGATACCAGTTTCCGATACTGGCAGACTCGCCGCGCTGGCACAGAAGCCAGAATCGCTATCTTTAAGAACCATACCAGTGGTCGCGTCTGGCGCGCCAAAGGACTGGAGCACCGCAAGATTGCCGTTGGCTGGAGTGTCCTCGCGCACAATCTCGCATGGCTTGCACGCAAGGTCCGGGCTGCCGCCCTGCGAGCACCTCCGAAAACCGCATAGCCGCCTCCTGTTCCAACTTCGGGAAACGCCCATTTAAATCATATTTCGCACCACGTCGCGTCTGCGTGGCAATGCCCCTGCATGCCCTCAGCTCATCAAAACAATGATACTGCTAATCTTATTAACGTTACTTATGCGGTGCAGACCCTCGACCAGGCCCAATCAGCCAATCCCGGAAATTTTCAAATCACTTATCCCAGAAAATTTACTTTTCTGGGATAGGCTCTAGAGTAGCTTGCCGAAACGAGTAAAAATAGTAAACATACAATCACCTGAAATTTATTGAGGCTTGACTTGATATCCGCGCCCTAAAATGGCATCATATGATACCAAATTAACCAAAGGGCAAATATGACGACACATGCACCACAGGCAGAAACCAAGCAGAAACGAACTGCACAAGCGGCTACGAGAGGCCGAAGAAGCGCTCATAGCCCGTCGTCGCGTTATTGCTGACTCTCGCATTGATGCGCGAAAAACAGAAGTTGCCCTCGAAGCATTTGGACTGCCCGAGCATGAATTTTGGCAACTTCTTTACGAGTGCGTGCAAATAGCGCTCGAAGATCCTGAGGGCTGCTATCGACAGCCGCACCCTGCAAAATCCACCAAATCAAAAGATGCCAGAAATCTCTACATGTGGGCCTTCGTGGTCTACCATGATGAAAGGGACTTGGATATTTATTTCAAATACTGCCTGAAACCAGATTCGTCTGGAATTTATTATTTACACATCAGTTGCCATGAAAGCGAATAAGACACGATTCAAACAGCTACCCAGCGGCCCACAAGTGCTGCCGACCCACTGCTTGGACTGCGGCAGCCAGGCTGGCTATACACCAACCACAGTCAGCAAGGAAATCGAGTTTCGTAAGGAGACTTTCGAGGTCGAATACACACAGCTTGCCTGTGCCGAATGCGGCAATGCGATCTTGAGTGATGCGCAGATGTCGGAACGTGCAAAAAAGGTAACTGCGGCCTATCAAGTGCGCCATGGTTTATTGACGGCGCATGAACTCATCAGCCAGCGAAAGGGAATGGGCTATAATAGCCAGCAAGCCTTACTGCGTGCGGCGCCCAGAGTGCCGCCAGCCACTTTAAAACGGATCGAAAGTGGCCTGCATGCTCAAGATGCAAGCACCGATGCATTGTTCCGGAAAGAGCTGGAGCGACTCGAGCAACAAATGATGCTGAACATCCTCAGTCAGCCAATGCCGGAGGCTGCGGTTACCATGATAGAGCCCACAAGAGTTAGTCATATCGGGTGGGATCTACCCACCTTGGCTAAAGCGGCTTGTCTCACGACGGCAGCCACTTTTTCGGTGCTCTGCACCCCGAGAAATCAAGTAACGAACCCATCTGCACCTGTGGCACAAAAGATCAGTCAGGAGCGTGTCTTATGTTAAGTGCAATACAGTTTAAAAAACATGAGTTTGCAGAAATAAGTCTGCTGCCGAATCCAACCCTAGAAGCCAGCGAACGCGAAAACTGCGCGCTCACCGTAACGCCAAAATTCATGGCGAGGCCTGCGAATAAAGAAGAAACGCAATGGGTCGCACGTCTGCGAGTTGAATTAGCCCAGCCAGGTGATGGCAGAGAAGCCATTTACACAGGCGTGGTTGAAGTAGTCGGTCAGTTTGACCTGCATCCTGACTTGAAAAAGAAGGATCGGATCAACTATGCCTGTATTAACGGAGGAGCCTTACTTTACGGTGCTGCCCGAGAGATGGTAGCGATGATCACATCAAGAAGTATCCACGGCTTACTCGAATTACCGAGTATCGACCCAAGCATCTTTAAGCCAGTATCAACCGAGCAGGCGAAATCGAATAAGTAGAAAATGACGGCTCAGTTGATATCCGGGGGAGGATGGGCGGGGGAGGATGGGGTCAGTCCAATTTTTCATGTTTTTGGTAGTCTCCTTCGCCGCGTTCACGGCCGTAGGCCGTAGGCTGTAGGGGGTAGGCTGTAGGGGGTTGGGGTGGCCGTACGGAGCGGGGGCGTCTCGTCCCCGAGGACTGAGCCGCTGGTTGCGTGGAGCGAGACGCTCCCCCTCCTGGGCTGGGCGCGGCGAATCTGAGGCGTCCCGCCTCAGCCACTTTCTTGTCTCCTCTGTCCTCTGCTTCCTGTTCCTCTGTCCTCTGTCTCCCATCTCTAGCGCAAGCGGTTGTGAAAATTTCCGGGTATGGGGCCGGTGATGTCGAAGATCGGCTACATTTGTCGCTCTGTGAGCTATGCAAGGCGGGGACGGAGGACACTCTCTATAGGGTTCCTTCAAGCCACTTGGCATTCTCTCGAAACGCCTCAATTATTTCAGGGACCTCTGGAATCACGGCATGCTCTATACATTGCTTAAATTCAACGCGATCAAAGTCATGTTGGTTGCTTAGAAATAAAATGTCTTCGCGGTCCTGAGGATCTACCCGCATCATTTTAGTGAGAATAAGGTCATTTGTTGACGGGCGGCGAAGTTTTACCCGCTAGAAACCAAATGCGGTTAAAGGTACAATTCGAGTATACCACTGAGGGCTAAGTATGACCTGCTTTTCCTCAAAAAGATGGGTGAAATATAGTCCAGCGTCACTGAACTGGGTGTTCACTTTGTCCTGAGCTTCCCAAAAATCGTCGTTTTCCTCAATTGCTTGAAGATCTTTTGATGGAAGAATAGCATCAACATCCATGGTGGCGGCAAACTCATCAGGTGCGTTGGGGTATCCAAGGGCGAGTGCCGAGCGCCCGTAGACGATTAGCTCAAAGGGTGACGTCAAATACCCATCCAGAGCTTGAAGTATCCTTAATGGATTATTCAGCATGAACGGGTTTCTGTGGTCTTAGCCATACGGATTGGCGCGCGGGCCGCGAGGGGGGGGACCATCCTGGCTTGCTCATAAAGCGATCCGGATGAGGCATTCGTCCGTGCTTGATTGGGCGGGATTGTGGTAGCCTTGCCAAAAGCGATGTCCAAAATTCCCGATTTTCCATATCTTCTTTACTACCAGCTTCGGAGATATATCGAATTATCGGCACGACTCGTTCCATTTGGGCTAATCTTGCAATTTCGGTGGCCTTCAAATCTGGTGCGCCAAGCAGCTGCGCTGCCACGCGGATTTCCTGTGCGCCGCCATTTAAGCTACCGGAAATAAGAGCGACCGCCAGTTCGGCGTCAGAAAAAATGTCCTTTCCACATTCGTGAATGTCTTTAACCTCATAATCTGGCGTAGAATAATGCCTGCAGCCGCGGACGACGGCCAATCGCACTAAATCGTCGGGAGTCGTGTAGCCCAAACGTCGTGCTTTGCGCAGAAGTGCTGAAATGTGAGGCGTTCCTCCGAGCATATGAGCAAAAGTCATGGATGTACGTTGCCTATATTCTTTCGAGAAAGCAAGGGTGGAGCCGCTGCGGATATGGGATATGGGACTAAGGACGGATGGCGGATGGTTTTTTCCTTGGCTGGGGCTGGGGCTGGGGCTGGGGCACCGCGTTCATGTCTCGCACGGAGCTCACGGGGGCACAGAGCTATTCCGCTGGGGGCAGGGTAGCTGTGGCACCGTATGGAGCGGGGGCGTCTCGCCCCCGAGGACTGATTCGCCGGTTACGTGGTCCCCCCTCTTATCAGAGCAGGAGGGGAGTTCGGAGGACGGAGGAAATAGCGCCTACGGCGCGGATATCGGTGACACTCTTGTCCTTGGCCGGGATCGGGAGGGCAGCGTATCCAGCCGCAGTGCGCTTTCCACCACTGATGCTTGTTCTCTGGTGCTGCTTGACCTTTTGGTAAGCATCAGACTATTATTCCCTCCTATGATAAATGAACCCGAAATCTCTGTAGACTCAAAGGTTATGGGGGGAAAGCCTTGCATCCGGGGGACGCGTGTGACGGTCGGCAGCATCGTGGGTCAGTTAGGTTCCGGAACTACCCGCGAGCGGCTGTTAGAAATGTATCCCTATATTTCAAACGCTCAGATCGACGCTTGTCTCAGATTCGCTGCATGGCGCTCCCAGGAGGAAGAGCTGTCTTTTGAGCAAAAGACAGCGTGAAGATTGTGATCGATATGAATCTTTCTCCCGAGTGGGAGAAGGTTTTTGCACCGTTCTATGAGGCCAAGCATTGGTCTGTTATAGGTGCCC
>PWZW01000151.1 GCA_003567255.1 Puniceicoccaceae bacterium
CGGGTGCTTTTGGCGGCTTTGGCGCCTCTGCGGGCTTTGGCGCTGGCTGCGAAGGGCTTACCTCAGCTTTGGGTGGGGTCGCCTGCCCACTCAGTTTTTCTTTGAATTCGCGGGGATTTACCTCGCCAATCGCTTCACTCTGTTTGCTCGCCTCAGGCTTCTTAAAGCCTTGGCTGCGACTGCGGCCACGCGGTTTTGGTTTCGCGCCAGTGTCGGCCTTAGGGTCTTTTTCTGTAGAGTCACCGGGCCGATAAGTTTCGGCTGGATTTGCGGGAGGCTTGGGTTCTTCAAATTCGGGCATTTTGTTTTCGCCGGTTGTGGGCGTTTTCGAATGGATGGGTGTGGGGGCGATCAACTTTCTTCACATTCAAAAACCGTGCATTCGGTCAAGTGCCGGAAGGTTTGGGATTTTGAACAAGGATCGCCGCAGCGGATGTTCGCGTGTGCTTAACGCAAAACGACTGCCGAGTGCGCAGGGGGCACTCTTATGGAGAGATGAAGAAGAACATAGCTGGCTGCAAGGGATATTTTAATGAGCGGCGATGCAAATAGACTGGGCGTGCAGCGAAGCCGTTTTGCCTGACTCGCGATTGTAGCCTCCGCCGTAAAGCACCACCATTGGCGCGGCAAACGCACGGCAATAGGCCACAACCTGCGTATCCCGTTCGGCCATAGCAGCGGTGCT
This sequence comes from Puniceicoccaceae bacterium, assembly GCA_003567255.1. Taxonomy (GTDB): domain Bacteria; phylum Verrucomicrobiota; class Verrucomicrobiia; order Opitutales; family Coraliomargaritaceae; genus T3Sed10-183. The sequence goes on from PWZW01000151.1 coordinate 686, forward strand.
CAGGCGCATTTGGCCAAAACGATCAGCGTGGTGGTTATCGGCTCCGGAAATCCAGAACACAAGATCCGGCTCGGTTTGCTCGAAGCATTTGGGCAGCGTTCTTCGCAGCGCTTCCAGATAGTGCTTGCCGTCCACATACCGCGGCAGGGGCACGTCACAGTCGCCGGGCTCTTTTTTTGCCGGGTAGTTTGGCCCGACATGGATTGAGTAGGTGAAGACGGAGGGGTCAGCTTGGAAAATAGCGTGAGTCCCATTGCCTTGATGGGCGTCGGTATCGACGACGAGGACCTGAAGGTGCCGCCCTTGATGGCGGAGGGCGGCGATGGCTACGGCCACGTCGTTAAGCACACAAAAGCCGAGGCCCCGGTCCGGAAATGCATGGTGGGTTCCCCCGGCCAGATTCGCTGCGGTGCCCTCCTCCAGCGCGGCGAAGGTGGCCTGTACCGTACCTGAGGTTTCCAGAATAGAACGGGCCAGCAGTTCCGGATGGGCGGGTAAGCCAAGCCGGTTCCGATCATAGTGCGAAAGGCCGGGCGCCGCCTCGCCCCCTTCCTGATCATGGCTCACCGCATCAAGGTAGGCGGGATGGTGGATCCGCTCCACCCAAGCCCGCGGAACCGGCTCGCTTGAACATATCCGGCAGTTTGGAGCTCCTGCGATGAGCGCCTTCGCCTCGGGAAATTTTTCCATGGGGAAGGGATGTCCCTCGGGCAAGGGAAGGAAGTAGTCTGGGTGATAAAAACAACGCAAGGTGAATAGGATTGAACAAGGGCGCGGATTGCGCAAGGTCTGGTAGTGTTATGCCGCTTCCATTCATTTCCTTCCCTCGCGTTTGCCCTCCGGCGACCGTGAGCAACGGACCGTCCTGCACTTGCTTTGGAGTCGGGTCGGTAAGCGCCACAAAACAAACCACACTTTTCCCCACTTTTTATGGATATCGCAATCGTCACGGGCGCAGACACCGCGCTCGGCATTCGCTTGGTTGAACGTCTCGTCCGGCAGGGTTGCCGGGTGCACGGCATCGGAAATAATTTTTCCGCCACAGAATACCACGACCCAAACTTTATTGCCCACGCCCTCGATCTGACTGATCTGGAGGCGACCAAGACGGCCGTGGAAAAAATCCTTGCCGATGAGGGCGCGGTCCATGTCGTGCTTCACGCGGTCGATGTTGCCCCCGGAAATGATTTTGCCCACCTTGCGCTCGGCAGCCTTGAGGCGGTCCTGAAGATTGCGCTCCTCGGGCCAGTCTTGCTAACCCGACTTGTCCTTCCAAACCTAGTACGCTTTCGCGGGCAATTAATCTTTGTACTTCCCTCGAATAAACCGGGCCATCCGGGGAATGGGACCACCGGCTTGGTGGAGGGTGGCCTTCGCCAGCTTGCCAGCGAGTTACTCATCGCCCACCGCGATGAGGGCCTTCGCGTATCCACAGTGCTCTTACGCCATAACCAAACCATGACCCCGGCAGACGATGCTAAAGCAAAATCCGCCCAAACCCACATCGACCCTGACCACGCGGCGAATGCCATCGAGCGCATTATTGCCGAGGGCGATCCGAATATCCTTGGCGAGTTAGTCTTGTACCCAAGAACCAGTCATGCCGCCAGCGCACTGGCAGGTGCGCCGCTTCCCTTGGATCCTTACCGCCAGGTGGTCCTCCCCCCAAAAGAAAAGCGCGCTGTCGAGCCAGAGCCAATCAAAACGCAAAAAGCGGAGCGACCGGTAAGGGTGCTCTCCATCTCCGACGAGGAGTTGGAAGAGCGCATTGCGGAGAGCCTCGAAGACTACGCCGCACATCCGGAGCGGTACGAGGAGACCCCGGAGCCGAAGCGCCAGTCGGAGGCACCTGAGCAGAGAGACTCGGAGGGTGGCCGCGGTAAAAAACGTCGGGGCCGCAATCGTAACCGCAACCGCAATCGAAACCGCCAGCGCGAAGCGAACTCCGGCGAGGGTAACCAGCCTAGGGAAAACTCCGGCGACGCAAAACCATCCGGTAGCCAAGGCGGAGATCAGTCAGCACCATCGAACGGCGAAAGCCGCGAGAAGGGTCCAGAACGCCCAAATAAACCAGGTGCCCAAGAGGCAGCGAAACCATCTGCTGAGGACTCTGGCCGCTCCGGTCAGTCGCGCCGAAGGGGTGGGCGGGGGCGCGGCGAGCCCTCCCGTGAAAAAGTTTCGCGCCGCCCCGAAGCTCCGGAGGGTTCAGGGGAAAGGCCCCTGCGCGAGCCACGACCTCCCCTCGAGCGTGCGCCCTCGGGCGAAGGGGAAGTAAAGGATGCTAAGGCGGACAGGTCTGCGCAGCCGAAAGCGGAGCGCCGGGGTGGCCGCGGGCGCGGTGCTCGACGCAGCGAGTCGGCGGAAAGCAAAACAAGCCCCTCCCCCCGTTCGGAAGGAGCAAGCAAAGCCCCAATAGATGCATCACCATCCAGCTCGGACAATCCCCCGGTCGGAGCCCACGCCACACCACCAAAGAAAAAAGCTGCGGCCAAAAAAGCTGCGATCAAAAAGGTCGTTACCCGAAAAACCGCCACCAAGAAAGTAGCGGTAAAGACGGCGGCAAAGAAGAAAACCGCGACCAAGAAAATAGCGAAAAAGCGGGCTGCGCCTGCCCAAGCAAAGGGAGCAAGCTAAACGACCGTTTCCGGACCGCTTGGGGCCGACCCAAGGATTGGCTTTTGTAAACTTTCATCAACCGTCATCATGGCAAAAAACTTTTTAGAACTCGGCGTATCCAGCACACTCGTACAGGGGCTCGACGCCCTCGGCATCAGTAAGCCGACCCCAATCCAGGCGGAGGCGATTCCGCACTTACTTGCGGGGGGCGGGGATTTTATTGCCCAAGCACAAACCGGCACCGGGAAAACCGCTGCCTTCGGACTTCCCCTCCTGGAAAAGATCGATCCAAAGCATCCAGGCATCCAAGGTTTGGTCATCGCGCCGACCCGGGAGCTGGCCAAGCAAATTGGCAAGCAACTCTTTCGCTTCACCAAGTTTTGCCCGAGTAAACTTTTCATTGAGGTGACAGCGGGTGGGGATAAAATCGACGTACAGGCTGCCCGCTTAAAGCGTCCAACGCATATCGTCGTAGCCACGCCGGGAAGGCTGATGGATTTGCTCAAGCTCAAGGCCCTGGACCTATCCGGGGTACGGCACCTCATCCTGGATGAGGCGGATGAAATGCTGAGCATGGGCTTTCAAAAGGAACTGGCGACGATCTTTGAACTCACCGCCCAGCGGCAAAGCGCATGGCTCTTCTCCGCCACCTTCCAGGGGCGGGTCAAACAGCTTGTCGAGGGGCATCTCGACCCCAAGGCACGGTTCTTAAAAATTGACCAGGCCCACGTGGTGAATCCAAATATTGACCATCGCTACGTCATTTGTGAGCGCACGGAAAAGACCGAAATCATCAGTAACTTTCTTAAAAAACAAGACACGGCCCGCGGGCTCATTTTCTGCCGGACCCGGGCGGGTGCGGTCAAACTGGGGGAGGTGCTGAGCGAGCGGGGATTCCCGGTGGGGGTGCTTCAAGGAGACCTTAGTCAGAAAGACCGAGACAAATTGATGCGTGCGTTCAAGAAGGAGCGCCTGCGCTACCTCATCGCGACCGACGTTGCCGCTCGCGGGATCGATGTGGAAGGGCTCGCCTTTGTTATCCACCACCGCCTGCCTGACGCCATGCAGTACTACACGCACCGCTCTGGACGGACCGCGCGGGCGGGCAAGCGCGGCACTTCGCTTTGCTTGATTGAGCCGCAGGAGCGTCAAAAAATCACCGAAATGGAGAACGCGCTCAACCTAAGCTTTACCCACGTCGATGAGCGCTGAGCCTGCCGCTGCCCAGTAGACTGCTGACCGGCCATCCATGAGTTTTTTTCAGACAAATAAGGATTTTAAAACCGTCGTTGGTGCGGCAAAGGCACTGTCGGCAAAAATGTTGAGCGACGCTTGCGGTTGGGAAGCCGAGGCAAAAAAGTTTCGGACAAAAAAACCTGGCCTCTTTCCGGGCCTACTTCCGCAGATCCGCGTAGCGATCGATGGTTTGGGCCTCGACGCCGCTGCCCGCGTCGTGTGCACCGATCAGTTGAGCCATTTCAGAACGGGGCTGCTGTCTGAATGCCCAGCTGAGCATGTGGGCGAGCTCAGGAAATTGGGTATGCAGACGCTGGTCGAAGCTCAGGAGCTCGGCGGTTTGAAGCGGACCGGTTC
>PWZW01000034.1 GCA_003567255.1 Puniceicoccaceae bacterium
CTCGACCGGATGATGGCCGAGGGGCTTTTTCTCTCCAATCACTACGCTGGCTCGACCGTGTGCGCGCCCTCACGGGCCGCCCTGATGACAGGAAACCACACCGGGCGTGTCTGGCAGCGCGGCAATTTCATTCCCGGGCCGCCCCGCCAGGAAATCGAGTTTCGCGAAGACCCCGAAGACATCCCCATTGCCACGCGCCTCAAAGCCGCCGGCTACCACACGGCATTGATCGGAAAGTCCCCCGTCGCGAGCAACGGAACCGATCTTGATCTTCCAAACAAAAAGGGCTTTGACCACTTTTTCGGCTTTATTTCGCACCGCGCCGCCCACCGCCACTACCCGGTGGCGATCATCCGCAACGGCGAGGAAGTCCATTTTCCGATGAATGAGGGCTTCACAGGCGAAGTTTACGGTGGCGACCTATTTATCGATGAATCGCTGCGCTACCTGGAGCATCGCGCCGAGAAGGACGCACCCTTCTTCCTCCACCTGGCCATCACGCAGCCCCATGCCGACCTATCCGTGCCGGACGAGTTTGAGGCACAGTTGGTCGGTCGCTTCGATGAACCGGAAGCTGTCGAGACCGGCAGCTATGTCGCTGCGCCGCATCCGAAAGCGACCTATGCCGCCATGATCGTTTATGTCGACCACTCCGTGCGCCGCATCCTGCAAAAAATCCGCGAGCTGGGCATTGAGGGTGAAACCCTAGTCATCTTCAGCAGCGACAACGGCTCTCACGAGGCAGGTGGCTACCACTACGCCATGCACGATTCGAATGCTCCCTTCCGCGGTGGCAAGCGCGACCTTTACGAAGGCGGCATCCGCGTACCCACCATTGCCTGGTGGCCGGGCACGATTGCTCCTGGCAGCACTTCGGATCACATTTCGGCCTTTTGGGATTTCCCCGCCACTGCTTTGGATTTGGCCGGAGTGGAACGTCCGGAAGCGATGGACGGCATCTCCTATCTGCCCACCCTCCTTGGTCAGGATGATCTGCAAGCGGCTCACCGCTACCTCTACTGGGAGTTTCATGGCCGGGGTGGACGGCAAGCGGTCCGCTACGGCGATTGGAAAGGCGTGCGCCTGAACTTCAATCAAGATCCTCACGGCCCGCTTGAGCTCTATAATTTACAGGACGATATAGCTGAAGCCCACAATCTTGCAGACGAACACCCCGACATCGTCGAAAAAATCAACGCCTTCATGCGCGAAGCCCACGAACCCAATCAGCATTTTCCAATTTATTAGAGCGTCATACCGACGGTCTGCAGGGAGTTTTGAACCTGTCTAAAACCATTCTCCGCAGCCTATGGCCAGCGGCTGGCCAGCTCCACGATACCCATCGGTTCGCTCATTTCCATCGACAGATGGACGCCTTCTTCAACAAGGCGCCGCTTGTTCACCCCAGGAACCGCTGATGCTGGCTTGCACCCCAACAAAAAAAGTCCCAGCCGCTAACGACTGGGACTGGAAAGGCTTCTGCCCGGGATTCTAAAACTCCGGCGTCTCGTCGAGTGCTTGAGCTGCCCCATCCTCACGGGGCGGATGGAGGAAGAAACGGGTGCGCAGGATGGTCATATTATTAAGACTATGCTCCAGATCGTAGCCGTGGGCGGGCAATTTTAGCCCGACCGTGCCGACCACCTCATCGCCGCCGACAATGCGCTGGCGAACAAACTGATCCTCGTCGTCAAAATGCCCTTCCTCGACGAAAGTGATACTCAAGCCAGAGTGGGCCTCCCCGTCGGTCGGAGTGATAAAAACACGGGCACCGTTGCCAGCGATCACAAACTCATTATCGCCGGTGCGGATGATGATACCGTAGCACTGCTCCAGTCGAGACTGGTAAGTAATGCTAAACTGATACGGCCCGATGGTCAGGGTGTGGTTAGTCTCGTCTCCCTCGCGGAAGAAGGCCCGCATATTCGGCGTACCGATATGCTCGACGATCAGGTGCGAGAGATTGTCGAGCGCCCCGTAGGCGACACCTATCGGATGGTCCTCAGTGTAGAAACTGTGGTCGATCGCGAAAGGTGCATAACCGAAGCCATGGGCCTCGCCGAAGGTGTGGAAGGCTTGGGGCCCGCCTTCGTTGAGGCTACCCAACCAGAGCGGCACCGCTTCGGGGACGAGGAGTGGATTATCATCGCGCGAAAAGTTGGCCGTGCGCTCGCTGAACATGGCGTAAATATCGGGAGCCAGCAGGGCGAGGTGTGGGGCGCCCGCCTTCCAGACATCCATCATCCGGGCGACCGGGCCACCGGAGGGAATCTGCCCCGGCACAGGGTCGGGAACCTGTCCGAGCCAGGCATTGGCGTAGTAAGGCACATCGTAAACGGCGGAAGCCGCCTCGGCCATTTGGTCGATAAATCGAGCGTAGTGCCAGGCCATGAAGATTTCGTCAGTGAAGATGGTGTCGCCGAAAACCTCGGTCCACGTACCCGACGCGCGCCAGCTTTGGAGTGCCCAAAGTTCCCGAAGGTGGGGCTTCAGTCGCTCCTTGTTAGTCACGAGGTAATCCATCAATTCCGCGGGTACCGGACTATTGAACGCAGCCTCCGCCATGGGCGATCGGTCGCGCGAGTCGCCCAGGAGGCCGACCTCATTCTGAATTTGCACCATGACTACGGTGTTTTCCTCGCCATCGACCGCCTTGAGGTGCTCAACCATCGCAACAAAAGCGCGGGTATCGGCCGCCAGGGTGTGCTCGCCGTAAAAAGAGAGCACTTCGAGGCGCTGCCCGTCAGCAGATTCCATCCGCGGGAAGCGCTCCAAATCCGTCATGACGTACTCCGGCGGAAAAAAGGAGCGCCCGTTTTTCCAAGTGCCGAACCAAGCAAACACGATTTTCATATCGTGGGCCCGAGCTTGCCGGATGGCCTCATCGATCAAAGAAAAATCAAATTGCCCCTCAACCTCTTCAACCGCCTGCCAGGAAATCGGCAAAATCAGGGTATTCAAATTAAGCGCTTTCGCCCGCGGCCACACCGAATCCATCCACTCCACATCGAAGGTACTCGAATTCATTACTTGGCCGCCAAGGATAAGCATTGGCTCGTCATGAACATGCAAAAGCCACTTATCGTTGACGGGGCGCACTTCCGGCAGGTGTGCCTGCAGTGCGGAGCTCAGGCTGAGCGCGAGGCCAGCGAAGATGCCACAAAGTGTTTTTAAGGGTTTCATTCCAGTAGGTTTCATAAGTCGTGAACGTTGGAGGGGATCTGTCTTTTCTTTAGAAGCACGAGGCTTGATTCCCCGACAAACGGAAAGCGCTTTTGTGCCCGAGTAGCTTGATCTATGAAGGCTTTTCTATCTCTACGCCGGTGGCAAGTGTAAGTCGCCCGTTGGGGTAAATAAGCGGTCGTTGCGGGGCGGGCGGCCAAAGCCAAAGGGCTTCGGCTACGGGGAAAAAACTTATTTGAATGATTATTAATCAGTGCCATTTGGTTTAGCGGAAACGGGTAGCCGAACGCCTTCGCGTTTGGTTGTAGCCGAACGCCTTCGCGTTTGGTTGTAGCCGAACGCCTTCGCGTTTGGTTGCGGTTATCCAAAGCCGAAGGGCTTCGGCTACAGGGAAAACTTATTTGATCCGGCACTCGCGGCGCGCTTAAGCCGGCTCACATGCGTTCTCCCAGATGAACCAGACTGCGGTCTCGCTGGAGTGCTTTCAGGTAATGGGCATGCAGGGTTCTGAGCCTAAAACCATAACCTCGGTGTAATTCTGCTGGTCGATTCCGATCCAATTTAGAAACCTGCCCCTCAATCACGCCTGGTCGAAACGCTTCCAGTACGTAGAAACCGACTCTGGGTGCACCGAATGATTGACGGCTTTGGGGTTGGATTCGGTCGGCCGCGGGGGATTGAATGGACCCGTGCTCGGTGTAGGAATTGTGATGCACGGAATTGGCCATTGCGGTCATAAATTCCTCATCCGCGCCGAGTTCCGGGGTCGCGTCGTGGACCAACATCGCTCCGTTTATAGAGAAGATAAAATGGCCTTGATCTTCCGCTCCCCCGAAAAGCTTAACACCATTAACCATGCGGCTACGCCCGGCTCGGTAGGGGTAGTAAAAATAGTATTTGCCACCCTCTCTGGTTAAGCTGCCCGCATTCTTCCAATTTTTAAAGTATTCCTCGATGCACTTACGGTAGCGGTCGATCTGGGGCTGTAGCCCGGTTGTGTTCTGGATTGCTTGCAGGTCTTGAAGCGCGGCCGTTGCCATGGCCAAAGTTCCGATTCCGTTCAGGGCACGGTTAAAGGCACGGTGTCTGAAATCGTCTGCCAAAGCCTGCGGGATGCCCATTTCCGGGTCGAGATCATCGTCCCCTTCAACAACTGGCTCCAAGGTATTGACGATCGCGCGGAGAAAGCTCGTGGCCTCCGCTAGCTCCTCCGTGCTCACCTGATTTGGATGTTTCCGTGCCAACTGCAGCGTAATCCTCGCAGAGATGGCCATGGAATACATAAAGGCCATCCCTTCCGGATCCCTTGCCTTCGCCTGAGCCGCTTCCGGATAATTCATACAAAGGTCGCGGTAATGCCGGGCCGAGACACGCAGTGCCTCAAGGAGACGCGGATCGCCACTTCCCCGGTAAGCTTGGTAGAAAACGAGCCAACTCCCCACCGGAAAGAAAAAGCGCCGCCCCATGAATTCTTCCAGAGAAGCGAGTGGCTCTTCATAAGGTGCCTCTTGAATGCCGTAACTCCGGGCCAGCGACTCTTCGACCAAAACCTCGACATCCTGCCTCGAAGGCAAGCGATCAATGGTAAATGCCGTCGGGCTCCACCCTTCCGGAGGAGTGAACTCTGGTGGCACGGGCCTCGTCCTCAATGTCTCCAAATC
>PWZW01000191.1 GCA_003567255.1 Puniceicoccaceae bacterium
CGTGTTTGTCCCTGGCTGTGGTTTGGGATACGATGTCCGGCTCATCGCTGATGAGCCGGAGGTTTCTATTGTGGTAGGCGCGGATATCTCGACCACTGCGTTAAGAAAAGCGCGTGAGATAGCGGACCTTCCCAAGGTTCGTTACGTAAAAACAGACATCCTTTCACCCGGGCTTAGTTCGGAGGTCGGGACTTTTAACTGGGTTTTTGAGCACACCTGCCTTTGCGCTTTGGATCCAGAGGATCGGCAACCGTACGCAAGTAATCTGGCCATGCTGATACCGCCGGGGGGGCACTTGCTCGCTGTTTTCTTCGTCGAAGTTGAGGATTATGAAGGTGAGGGGCCGCCTCACCCGATTTCGATGGGTGAGGCCCGGACCTTGTTCACGCCATATTTTGACCTGCTCTCTGAGGAAATTCCCGAAAAACACTACTGCGACAGACCATTCGGCGCTGAGCGTATATGTTGCTTTCGGCGAAGGAAAGATAGGGCACCAGGGAGCTCACCTTAGCCTTAACCAACCTCCAGCAAAACCTGATTTATGCTCTCTTTGCGAACCACGCATGGATTGCGTGCCAATGAGGGCTTGCCTGTAGACGCTGCTTCTTACAACTTCCGCGAGATGGAATTGCACAAGAAAGAACTTCCGCCGATTGGGACAAATGCGTATTGCCTGACTGATAGTAACCGAGGGGAAGCGATCGTCATTGATGCTCCGGAGGGTGGCTTTGCGTGGGCTTCCGCGATAGCTAAGGGCGCCGGCTGCAAAATTGTTGCCTTGATACTTACTCACGGCCACTGGGACCATATGCTGGATGCTGCCGATTTCGATGCTGCAGGCATTCCTATTTTATTGCACGAGGCGGACCGTGAGCTTCTGGAACGCCCGGAATGTATGCGTGACTACACGCTGCCTGGCATCGAACTTCGCAATGCAAAAATCAGCAGGTGGTTGCAAGCCGGAGAAACGCTTGAGCTCCTTGGGCGATCAATGGAGGTGCGGCCAGTGCCGGGCCACTGCCCCGGCAACGTGCTTATTTACTGCGCCGAGGGCAAGTTGGCTTTCGTTGGCGACGCCATCTTCGCTGGCAGCATGGGGCGCTATGATTTGCCGGGTGGGGATCTCGATCAACTGGAGCACTCAATCCGCACCCAAGTGTACACGCTTCCGGAAGATACGGTTTTGTATTCCGGGCATGGACCGTCTACCTCCGTCGGTGCGGAAAAAGCCGGGAATCCTTACGTTCGTCCATGAGCTCAGGCGATTTCAGTGCCGAGGACTCCCGCTTTATGCAGCGGGCTTTGGTGCTGGCCGAGCGGGGCTGGGGAACCACGCACCCCAATCCCATGGTGGGGGCGGTCATCGTGGAGGATGGCGAGATTGTTGCCGAAGGCTGGCACGCACGCTCTGGTGAGGCGCACGCAGAGAAAGCGGCGCTTGCCGCGCTGAAACGTTCCCCCCGATGCGGGGCAAAAATGTATGTCACGCTCGAGCCGTGCTCCACTCCTGGGAGGACGGGCGCGTGTACGACGTCCATAATCAACGCTGGTTTGAGCGAGGTGATTGTTGCTGCGGATGACCCCAATCCTTTGCATGCCGGGCGCGCTTACCCTGTCTTAGCCAAGGCCGGTATTCAGGTGCGTTCCGGCCTGCTGGCGAAGCAGGCTACGCGGTTGAATCGTATTTTCAATCATTGGATCCAGCGCGCGCAGCCCTTCGTTGCCGCAAAAATTGCGCTCACTTTAGATGGGAAATTTGCCACTCGCACGGGCCACGCGCAATGGGTAACTGGTCAAGAGGCCCGCGCGGATGTGATGCGTTGGCGTCGACTTTTTCCGGCTATCATGGTCGGTCCAGGCACCATCCTTGCCGACGATCCTCAGCTTACCGCGCGCCTTGAGGTTGAGACTTGGTGCCCCCAACGTATCGTGCTTGACCGAACCCTTCGTACCGTCCTTGAGGATGCGCCCTTGCCTCGGGTTTACACCGACGGAGACCGATCAAAAACCCGTGTTTTTTGCTCAAAACTGGCCAGTGCGGAGAAAAGACAACGCCTGCTTGAGCTCGGCGTCGAGGTGGTGCCCATGCCCTCGACGCTAGAAGGAAGCCCCTTGCTCAAAGCAGTGTTTACCGCCTGTGGACAGGCTGGCCTCAGTGGCGTCTTTATCGAGCCAGGGCCTGGTTTGTTCTCTTCACTTTTGGCCGCCAATTGCCTCAATATGATGATTCATTATACCGCACCCAAGTACCTCGCCGATGCGGGCGCGCATGGGGTGGGTGGCCTGCGCCCACCGCTCTCGATGGATCAAGCGCTCACCCTTGATGAGGTCGAGCATCAGGCCTTCGGGGAGGATATGCGAACGATCGGTCTCTTGCCTAATACCTGAAATCTCCAGCCGAAATTTTGGAAACTCATCATGCGTGTCTATCTTGCAACTGGAAATGAGCATAAAGTCGAAGAGCTGCGTGGACTGCTCACGGACTGCCCGGTAGCTCTCTACTCGGCCAAAGCTTGTGGAGGTATGCCCGAAGTGATTGAGGACGGGGAGACCTTCGCTGCTAATGCTATGATCAAGGCGAAAGCGTTGCTTGCGCAAGCCCCCATCGGGGCATGGGTTCTGGCTGATGATTCCGGTCTTGAAGTGGACTTTTTGGGTGGGGCGCCCGGCGTGCGTTCTGCCCGGTATGCGGGCGAGGGTGCGACCGACCAGCAAAACGTCGCTAAACTCCTTAGCGCTATGAATGGTCAGCCAGCACTCAAGTCGCGCGCCGCACGCTTTCGTTGCGTGCTTTGCCTATTATCGTCCGATGGAGCCGCGACCTTTTTTGAAGGTGCTTGTGAGGGCACCATCGCAAGGGCACCCACTGGCAAAACCGGCTTTGGCTACGACCCGGTCTTTATACCGCAGGGCTTCCATGCATCCTTCGCTGAGCTTGGAGCTGCTGCCAAGGCCGAGTTGAGTCACCGCGCTTTGGCGGTTGCCGCGTTGCGCGCTCATTTAAAGGCTTTAACGGATGCTAAATACGATGAAACCAATTGAAAAAGACGGTCACCACCTGCGTTTGTTCACCATAGGAAAGGCGCGTTTCCTCGCCTATCCTGAATGCGGTGCCCGCTTGTTGAGCTGGCATCAAAGCATGCCCTCGGGAGCATCCGCAGAGCTCATTCTATGGCCGGAAGGATCCTTGGACGAACCCGCGAAGATTGGAAAAGTCCGAGGGGGTAATCCAGTGCTGTTTCCCTTCTCTGCCAGAACATTTTGTGAGGGAGACATTGGGTTTTGGAGGACGCCGCAGGGGAATCGACTGCCAATGCAGCCGCATGGCTACGCTCGCGGCGGTACGTTTGAGCTGCTTTCTGTGCGTGAAGACGCCTTTGCGTCTCGCTTCGTACCGTCTGCGGCATGTAACGAGGCCTATCCTTTTCAATATGAATTTACGGTTTCCTACCGTTTTCATGAGGATGGTTTTGAGGTCGATTTCGAGCTCAGAAATCTGGATGAAGTCGCGATTCCGTGGAGTGCAGGACACCACTTTTACTTTGCCATGCCTGCTGACCATCGCGAAGCATATCACTACCAAATCGATGCAGCGCAGACTTATCGGCATGCGTCTGATGGTTCGCTGTCTGCGTTTTCAGGTGTTCCCTTGAGTGGAGATTTTTCCGATCCCCGGTTGGTGGACCTTATCCACTGTAGCTTGCGAAGTCCGGTTGCGCGTTTTGGTCCTTACGCTGATGGGAAAAACGTGGAAATTGCGTTTAAAAATCCCGGATCACCAGACCCTTGGAACTGTTTTGTAACCTGGACAGAAACCGCGCGGAGTCCGTTTTATTGCGTCGAGCCGTGGATGGGTCCACCCAATGGGCCTGAGCACGGTAGGGGGGTGAAGCTGGTCGCACCGGGAGCACTTGGGAGATTTTGTGTTTCCGTCCGTTTGAAATAGTCCTCTGGTGGATTCCTTTTGCGATTGCCTGAGGCTCAATTGCATTGATGAATGCTCGGTAGCGTACGCGCGTATAAAAAAATGAAAGAAGATTTCGAAGATGAACTATATGACGAGGATCCGTTTGATGAGGAGGGCCACGAAGGCGAATCATCCGACGAGATGTCCTTCCTTGAGCACTTGGAAGCTTTCCGCTGGACCATTATTTATTGCCTTTCCGCCTTTGCTGGAGGGGCCATTTTGGTCGGTATTTTCATCGGTCCGATCTCCCGCGGCTTTCAATATCCGCTCAGCCGTGCCTATGGTTCCGCTGAGGTGGCTGGTCAAAATTTGATTACCTACAGCCCGATGGGCGTTTTTTCGGTGCTCATCCAGGTCATTTTTTTGGGAGGGTTTCTGATGGCTTTGCCTTTCGTCATCTACATCCTCGCAAGGTTTATCGGCCCGGCGCTCAATCCGCGGGAGCTTAAGGTGGTCAAGCCTTGCTGCTTTGCCACCTGCCTGCTTTTCGTTCTCGGAGTCTTGTTTTCGTTTTTCCTCGTCCTACCGATGACTTTGACCTTCTCGGTGAAGTTTAATCAGTTTTTCGGATTTGAGCTATTTTGGGCTGCCTCAGATTACTACAGTCTTGTGGTTTGGTTCTCTCTCGCGATGGGCTTCTTTTTCCAGTTTCCTATGGTGATCATTCTGCTGGTGTATCTTGAAGTGGTCTCAACGGATATGCTTAGGCGTTTCCGCCGCCACGTTTTTCTCTGTCTGGCAATTTTTTCCGCATTGGTCACCCCGGGCGGTGATCCCATTACGCTGATGATCATGACTGCGCCCATGTATGGTTTCTATGAGTTGGCGATACTCATTGGGCGGAAACTCGAGGAAAAACGGATGAACC
>PWZW01000027.1 GCA_003567255.1 Puniceicoccaceae bacterium
CTCAATTTATGTCGAAAGGACTTCTTTTTTCCGGTCAAGGCGCCCAATTCGTGGGCATGGGCAAATCCCTCTATGAGGCTTCAGCAACCGTAAAATCCCTCTACGCACGGGCAAATGAGACGCTTGGATGGGATCTCATGACACCTTCCTTCTCCGGGCCGGATACCGTGCTGACGGAAACACGGGTCTGCCAACCCGCGCTTTACGTGCACGGGTGCGCTGTCCTTGCACTGCTCCGCGAGCGTGGCCTGGCCGACAATATTAGCGCATGCTGCGGCCTCAGCCTCGGCGAGCTAACCGCGCTACACGCAGCCGACGTATTCGACTTCGAAACCGGACTCAAGCTGGTCGCTGAGCGCGGCCGTTTGATGCAGTTGGCATGTGACGCGACGGAAGGCGGTATGGCCAGCGTGATTGGAGGTACACGTGAGCAGGTGGCTGAGCTCTGTGCCTTGCACGATATCGAAATGGCTAACTTGAACTGTCCCGGGCAGATCGTCATTTCCGGCGAGAAGGCGAAGGTCTTGGCCGCGGTGGAGGGTTCCAAGGGCATGGGCTTCTAATTGGTCAAACCACTCAACGTTGCGGGGGCGTACCACAGTCGACTCATGACCTCCGCGAAAGAGGCTTTCGAGGCGTTTATTGCCACCACAAGCTTGGAAACCCCGAGGATTCCCGTCTATACAAATGTGACCGGGCGGCAGGTGACGGAGCCGGAAGCGATTCGCTCCGCCCTGGTTGCGCAAATCGTTTCGCCGGTTCATTTTGAGGATTGCTTGCGGAATGCGGCCGCCGACAACGGGCTGGTGGACTTTTACGAATGCGGACCGGCTAAGGTGCTGGCCGGGCTGGCGCGACGGACCGAACGCAGTTTGAATGTAACTTCGATTTGCGAGTTCGACGAAATCCCCACTTGATTTGATCCACGCGCGCACCCAGGCGCATCCCGCCGATTCAAACCGAACGGCACTTCCTTCATGCCAGACCTTAAACATACTCGTAATTTTTGCATCATCGCCCACGTCGACCACGGAAAAACAACGCTGTCTGACCGTATCCTCGAGCTCACGCGGACGATTGAGATGCGTGACATGAAGGAGCAGTTACTGGACTCCATGGACCTTGAGCGGGAGCGGGGGATCACTATCAAGAGCCATCCGGTTTCGATGATCTACCGCTCGGAGGCAGGGGAAGATTTTTTGTTCAACTTGATTGATACCCCTGGGCACGTTGACTTTTCCTATGAGGTTTCGCGTAGTTTGGCGGCGTGTGAGGGTGCTATGCTACTGATTGATGCGGCTCAGGGCGTCGAGGCGCAGACCCTGGCGAATGCACATTTAGCGATTGCGCAGGGCCTGCAGGTGATTCCGGTAATTAATAAGATCGATCTTCCCAGCGCGGATGTTCCGGCCATCAAGCAACAGTTGGAGGATATACTCGCGATCCCCGCCGAAGAGGCCATCCTGACCAGTGCGAAGACCGGGTTGGGAATTAAGGACTTGCTCGAAGCGGCACTTACCCGTGTGCCTACGCCCCGTTGGGCGGACCTGGAGGGTACGCGGGTCCTCATTTTCGATTGTATTTACAACACCTACAAGGGGGTGATTTGTTACGTGAGGGTGTTCTCCGGCGAGTTGAAGGCCGGGGACAATATTATGACGATGAGCGATGGACGCAAGTCGCAGATCAAGGAGGTTGGCCAGTTTTCCCCGGCCATGCGCCCAGAGGAGACCTTGGGAGAGGGACAGGTAGGTTACATAGTGACCAACATGCGCGATGTCGCTGACATCCGCCTGGGAGATACCATTACCCACAGCGACCGCCCGGCACCTGAGATGTTGCCCGGGTACAAGGAGGTCCACCCAATGGTGTTTAGTGGCCTTTATCCAATTGATACCTCCGACTACGAGAAGTTGAAGGCCAGCATGGGGAAGCTGCGCTTGAATGATGCCGCGTTTGTTTACCAGTCGGAAAATTCGGCCGCACTCGGCTTTGGCTTTCGGTGTGGCTTTTTAGGTTTGCTCCACATGGAGATTATCCAAGAGCGGATTCGCCGGGAGTACGATCTTGATGTCATTTCCACCTACCCAAGCGTGGTCTACCATGTTTACCGGACAGACGGGGAACGCCTGGAGGTGCATAATCCGATGAACTTGCCTGAGCCGTCTGAGATTGAATACATGGAGGAACCCATGATCCGGGCCGCAATCCACCTTCCCAACACAAGTATTGGAGATTTGCTGGCCCTCGTCACTGAAAAGCGGGGAATTTGCGACAACACAGAAACCATTGATGGCTCCCGAATCATGATCAGTTGTCGCCTTCCGCTGAACGAGATCCTTGTCGACTTCAATGATCGGCTAAAAAGTCTGACCCACGGCTATGGTTCGATGGATTATGAGATGGATGGATACCAGCGATCGAAACTGGTGCGACTGGATATTATGGTGAATGGTGATCCGGTGGACGCCTTTTCATCTATCGTCCACGCCGATAAAGCGACTACACGGGGACGCTCGCTTTGCGCCAGGCTGAAGGAAATTCTCCCTCGGCAATTGTTTAAAATCGCCATTCAAGCAGGCGTCGGCGGTCAGGTCGTGGCCCGCGAAACCGTCAGCGCGATGCGTAAGGATGTGACTGCCAAATGCTACGGGGGGGATATTTCCCGTAAGCGGAAATTGCTCGAGAAACAGAAAGAGGGGAAAAAACGGATGAAGCAAATCGGTAAGGTTTCGATTCCCCAGGATGCGTTTATCAAAATTTTAAAGTCATCCGAAGGAGGGTGATGGGTGTGGCGTTACCAGACTCAAGCGATTACCCATGAGTAAAATGATTTCCCGAAAACAACGCAAACAGGCGGAGGAACTGCTGCGCACCGCGCAGAAGGTTGGCCATTATCGAGGTGATTTGTTCAGCGATGCGGTGCGCGAAGCATTGGATGGAGCCAAAAAAGACCTATTGGACGTTCTCCGTAAAGATCCTGCAGCGACGGAGGATGCATTTGATAAGGCAGCGCAGCGCATGGATCGGCTCTTGCGAGAGCACGGCGGAACCTTTTATCCGCGTACTTTTTTGGGAGAAAATGTGGAGGTGTTATTGGTCGCCGCTCTCATTGTGATCGGGGTGCGGACTTTCTTCCTTCAACCCTTCATTATTCCCACCAACTCCATGTTTCCCTCTTACAGTGGAATGCAGGCGGAAGTTTATGCGGCGGAAGAGGTCCCGGGCTTTTTGAAACAAGCTTTTTTAAAATTTCAAAAGTTTGGCCGTTTGACGAAGCTTGAGGCGCCGGCGAGCGGAGAAGTGCGGATCCCCTTGTTTTCCCAGGACAGGCGCTCTCCAGACCGTGGTTTGGCCTCGACGGGGCTGGTTCGTTACGAGCAGGTCCCGGCCCGGCGCTTTTTTGTGCTTCCCACGACTCAGCGCCGCTACACCTTGTTCGTCGGAGAAACCCCGGTTTCCTTCAACGTACCGATGGACTTTTCTGCGGACGAAGTGATCATCGATACTTTCTTTCCCGAGGGGATTCCCTCCCAGGGAGAAAACCGTACCCTCGATTCAGCGCGCCCTTTGTTGTCCACCGGAACGACGGTGGAGGAAGGGGAGCCTCTTTTGGCTTTCAATCTTTTCCTGGGCGACGCTCTTTTTGTTGACCGGATGAGCTTCCATTTTCGTCAGCCGAGGGTGGGGGACCCCATTGTCTTTCGCACGGGAGACATTTCTGGGATCTCTGGTGATCAATACTACATCAAACGGTTGGCCGGAGTCGGTGGCGAAACGCTGGAAATCCGTGATTACCAATTACTGGTGGACGGCAGGCTCCGCGACGAGAACCGTGCGTTTGTGAAAAATGCCGAGCGTACAGACGGGTTTCCGGGCTATCGGAATATCGGGAGCACTTTCCGTGAGGGCAGCGAAGTATTTATCCCGGAGGGCACTTACATTGCGCTCGGGGATAACTCAGCCAACAGCTTGGACAGTCGCCAGTGGGGCACCGTTCCTGAGGGTGCCGTGGTCGGGAGGGCTTTCTTCATCTACTACCCGTTCACTACCCGTTGGGGCCTTGCGAACTGAGTGGGCTTCAGGCCTTTTGCTTACCTTAAGCCGAGCAGAGGCAGACCCAGCGCAATCCAGAAAGGAATCGTCGCCAAGCTCAGGATGGTCGAGGGCAGGATGATTTTGACCGCTACCTCGGGATCACCCCCAAAGTGTTTCGCCATAACGATGGGCAATATACCACAGGGCATAGCCGCTTGAATGAGGATGACGGACTTCAGCTCAACCGGAAAGGGAATCAGCCAAGCGACGAGAATGAAGAGCGGGGGCAGTAAGCCCAACCGAAGACCACTTCCCCACGCCATCGTGCTCGTTTGCTCACGCACTTTGAAGGTTTTGGTTAAGTCGGCCAAGGTCGCCCCAATCAGTAAAACCCCCAGCGGAATGGCGCAGGCAGCGAGGAGGTCGATGGCCTCAAATACAAAATCCGGGAGATGCGCATCTACCCCGCTTAGGTTGATCGGTAGGGCGATCAGCAGGGCGCACACGGGAGGTGAAAAAAGTTTCTTCCACGGTTTCTCCGATTCTCCACCACGGAGAATCATCCCCACGCCAATCATCCAAATAGCGACCTCAACGCCGATGTTGAAGACCAGTAAAATGCCAGTGACCTCTCTTCCAAACAAAAGTAAACTTAGGGGGATAGCGAAGTAGCCGTAGTTAAATATCCCAACCGAAAATCCAAACGTTCGCTGTTGTTTGACATCCCCGAGCTGAAACTTGCGGGCGACCCAGAGCGCGATCGCAAATCCGGTGATCACCATGGTAAA
>PWZW01000248.1 GCA_003567255.1 Puniceicoccaceae bacterium
GCCAAACAGGCAGGCGCAGAAACCATAAATTTTTCGACCGAACGCTAGCGATGATTCTAAAATATCTCCCCATCCTTTGTCTCCTGATCCTGGCAGCCACGCTTTCTGGACAGGAAGCACGCGCAAGCCAAGGTTTCGTGGGCCTACCCAACGCACCGATGGGTGACCTCTGGCAAGACCGCCACTTTGTCGAAAGCTTTATCGGGTCCTACGGCTTTTTAAGTGGCGTGGAGCCCAGGGTCGCAGATAGTGAGGCCGAACAACTCCGCGCAACCCTGGGCGCCATCGAGCGCAGCCCTGCTGAGGCTATTCGACTTCTTGAAAACGAGATCACGGACTCTTCAAGCGCGGCTTTCGACTTCATTCTGGGTAACCTCTACTTTCAAACTGATCGACAGGACCGCGCCGAGGCCGCCTACCGGGCAGCTTTGAACAAATTTCCGAGCTTTCGCCGGGCCCACAAAAACCTCGCCCTTCTGCTCGTACGCCAAGATCGCTTTGAAGAAGCAGCTGAAGCGCTTTCAAGAGCGGTCGAACTTGGAGACATGGAAGGCCGCACGATGGGGCTACTGGGGTACACCCACCTCCAACTTGCCCAGTATTATCCAGCCGAACTGGCCTACCGGCAGGCAATTCTGATGCAACCGCAAACGCTCGACTGGCAGACCGGTTTGGTTCGTGCCCTACTCGCAACCGAGCGGCACGGTGAGGCGATTGCTCTCCTAGCGTCCGTCCTCAAGCGGCACCAAGAACGGGCAGACCTCTGGCTTCTCCAAGCAAATGCCCACCTCGCCGAAGGGAACCGGCTGGCAGCCGCGCGTAATTTGGAAATTGCGCATCGTTTGGGAGAACGGACTCCAAGAAGCCTGGTGCTTTTGGGTGATATTTATTTTCGGGAAGAGATTATGGAGCTGGCCCTTCCCGCCTACCTCTCGGCGGTTGAGTTAGCAGACGCGACACAAGCCGGGCCACTTCTACGAGCAGCAGACCTCTTGATCCGACGTGGTGAGACGGCCAAAGCCTCAGAATTGGTAAGCATGCTGAGTACCCGACTCAGCGATCGCCTCGGGCGGAGCGCTGAACTTGAGCTGCTGATCATTCAGGCCCGCCTCGCGAGGGCCGAAGGAGATAATGAACGCGCACGGGAACTATTGGAAGCCATCGTGACAAAAGATAGCCTAAATGGTGCGGCGCTCATCGAATTGGGCAATCTTTACGCGGACGCTGGCAAGCCAGAGCGCGCACAGATCCGTTTTGAGCAGGCTCAAAATATTCCTGCATCCGAACGCGAGGCACTCATTGCCAATGCGCAAATGCTTGTCCGCGAGAGGGAGCTCGGCGCCGCGATTCCTTTATTAAGAAGGGCTTTGAATCTTCGCTTCGATCAGAATTTGGAAACTTATTTGCAAAGGGTTGAACGCTCAGCTGGGAACACGCGCTAGGAACGTCTCAGCAGATAGGCGAAGATACCGATAAGGGCGAGCCCCAAGAAGATCGGCATCCAGATACCGGCAACGAGCAGAACTACCATGAAAAAGAGCAGCGTCGCTGTGATCATTAGGAAATGGGTCTTTTCTGTACGTCTCTGCTGCCCTAGGGATCGCCTTGGTCCGAGACGCTCGATCCCCAACAAACCGCCAACAATCAACCAAGCAGTAGCATACCAGCCAAGAAAATTAGATAAAGGCACCCCGTAGTAAAATCCATCTTTCTCCCATATCCAGTAGCCCTTGATACCGACGGCAACAGGTTCGATAACGAAGTCTATGCTGGTAATCAACAGCGCGGCAACGCACGTGAAACTGAAAAACCCAGCGAGGCGAAAATTAGGTAGCAGCCGGTAAACAGGTAACACCACAAGCCACCATGCCAAGGGGATGCTCAGCGGTAAGATCCCCGCCAAACGCGGGCCAAAAGCCTCGGTATATTCATAACTGCCGAAGGGGAATCCCGTCAGTGTACCGATACTTTCAATGAGCGCAGAAACGCCTCCCACCCAGAAAAAAGCGATGCCCGCCCTCCGTGCTCCAATCTCCAAGGATTCACGAAGAAAGACCACCAACGCAGCGAAAAAGATAAAAAGAAAATCGCTCAATGGCCCGAAGGGAGGCGCCACTTGAAGCACCATCAACCCCACCCCAACGGAGAAATATATGATGAAAATAAAAGACGCCACACGAAATGCTTTCTCCAAGGGAGGCAGGTCTTTCGACATGATTGCTTGAAAATAAAGAAGCAAAGCGCGCATTGGTTCAAAGATTTGTGAAGGGCTGCGAATACTCAATCAAGAAACATCGAAAATAGATCCGGTCTTTAAAACAAAGGGGCAGAGACTTAATCCGAAACTGTCCAAAGGCGCGCAGCCTCGATTCAAGATGTACCCTTGAAAATCGTCCACTTAGGCTTATCTCTAGCAGTATGTCAGATAAACAAACTCCGGTCGCTCTCTCCGATAAGCGCAAAGCTTTGATTGAAGAAATTGAGCTGATTCCCGATGCGTATGAACGCTTGGGCTATGTAGTCGAGCGGGGGCGGAAGGCCCCGGGGCTCACTCCCGAACTACGAATGGAAAACTTCAAAATCGAAGGATGCATGTCTCAACTATGGGTCGTGCCGGAGTTCAAGGAAGGTCTCTGCTTTTACCGCTCGGATTCCGACTCTGCGATTGTCAAAGGAATCGCTTCCCTGCTCTGTGACTTCTATTCCGCGCAGCCACCTAAAGCCATTTTGGAACAAGATGCAGAATTCCTTGGCGAAGTGGGCATCACCCAACACCTCTCTCCCAACCGCAGGAATGGCCTTAGTCGGATAACTGAGACGATCAATCGCTTCGCCAAATCCTGTGAGGCAGACCAGGAAGCCGCAAAATAGTCGAGTCCGGGCATCCCTGACCACCGCATGAAAAAGCTCTTTTTCGATGCGCACACCCACCTTAGTGCCAGCGAGGCAAAGGTGGTATCGCACGGGGAAAGCCAAGTCTCCCGGATTATCAACTCAACTTGTCCTGAAGAGTGGATACGTTTTGCGAGGCTTACTGATGAAAATAAAAAAACCGCGAGCCAAAACTGGCTACTCACCTGCGGACTCCACCCCTGGAACCTTGCAGAGGCAGGGCTCCGATCTACGTGGCAAGCCCAATTCCTTGAAGCACTGGAGACTTGGGCTGGAGGGATTGGGGAAGTCGGTCTCCACCGCGATCAGCATACCTCGGCAGATAGTTTTGCCGCACAACAGGTAGCCTTACGCTGGCAATTATCGGTGGCTGTGAAACGGAACCTCCCCGTGAGCATTCACTGTGTGCAAGCGGCGGGCGCCTTGGTGGCTCTTTTGGAGACTACAGGCGCTCCCAAGCGAGGGGTGCACCTGCACGACTTTCGTGGAAGTGCGGAATTGGTAAAACGCCTCGCAAAGTACCAGACCTATTTTTCGGTAGGACCGAAGCTTGGCCCGCTCACCAAAAAAAGAACGGCTTTCCTTTGTGCTATCCCCGAAGGTCGACTCTTTTTGGAAACCGACCAAGCCGCGCAAGACGGGGCCATGCGTATGCGCCTCCTTCAAGAAACGGCCACAGCACTGGCAGACATTCGAGGGCAAACACCGACAGAAATCCTCAAAGTCACCGAAGCCAACGCTCGGAAATACTTTTTTGGACCTTAAGCTTACGACTGGACTGCGAAATACTTTTCATCTTTATACGAAGCACAGGCCTTAAAATGTGGGCAAAAAACCATTGGAAACGTGCGAAATCCCTACTCTCTCTCCAAATCAAACCATGCTGCACCCAGGAGTACGGGTGTTTTTTTAATGCTCTTCGGGGCAATTTTTGCCTGCTTCCCCATCTTCGTGGTCATTAGTGGTTCCAAGACGGTGGATACCGAGCTTTTACTTGTGGTGGCCTTATTTGTGTCCATCGGTTTGGGAGCCGCCGTATCCGGGGTCTTAATTTTAAAAAAATCTGTGCAGGTGCGTAAGCTAATGGCCATGGCACCCTCCGAACCGTGGCTGCATCGTGCGGATTGGCGGGAGGGAAAGATTCGAGACAGTCAGCTGCAAACTGCCCTCAGCGTGGGTGCCTTTTCGATTGTTTGGCTGGCGATTGTGAGCTTCATATTTGTCGCAGCACTCAGGGATAAAGAAAGTTTCGCAATTTTATTCACAGCTATCTTTCTGCTTATTGGTTTGGGAATTGGAGCTTGGGCTTTGGTATTGGTGTCCCGTATTCGTAAATTTGGGATCTCTGAATTTGAACTCGCCGACAACCCCGGTGTCGTCGGCGGCGAGATCGGTGGGGTTATTTACACCAAAGTTCACCTCCCGGCCAAAGCAGGCTTTAAATTGACGCTTTCTAATATCCACAAAATCACTACGCGGAGCGGTAAAAATTCATCCACCAAGGAAACCGTTTTGTGGCAGAGCGAAACGATCGTTTCAGAGGAGGCCCTTCCGGACAACTTGGCAATCTCAGCCATCCCTGTTTACTTTGAAATTCCACACGCCTGCAAACAAACCGAGTACATTAATCCCAACAACCAGATTTTGTGGCGCCTTCAAGTGGAGGCGGCGCTCCCCGGATTAAATTACAAAGCTTCCTTCGAGGTTCCTGTTTTCAAAACTAAAGATAGCCGCAACACGGAATCCGCCCCTCGACCTTCAACGGTGAAACAGGACAAGGTAAACCCTGCTGAATTAAGCGA
Source organism: Puniceicoccaceae bacterium (assembly GCA_003567255.1). GTDB lineage: Bacteria > Verrucomicrobiota > Verrucomicrobiia > Opitutales > Coraliomargaritaceae > T3Sed10-183. Next base: position 4,695 of record PWZW01000248.1, read on the forward strand.
ACGTGAGCGCATCCATTTTACCGAAACCCTACAGACGCTTCGGCTGCGATTAGATGAGTACACTCCGCAGCAACTAAAAATCACCTGGCAGGGAAGCGCCCAAAAGCGACTTTTTATTCCGCTGCTGA
>PWZW01000084.1 GCA_003567255.1 Puniceicoccaceae bacterium
ACGGTGTGCTGCTTAGAAACGAAAAAATCGAGGAAGGACTGGCGAAGTTCGGCGGAATTCATTTTGGAATTTATGGATGGAGAGGACTTTTAACCACAGATAGCCACGGATAACCACAGATAAACACAGATTATGATGAAAATGATAGGATGAGCAGGCAGTGAGATTCAGAGTGCGACCCGCTTCCACTCCAGCTTGGCGGGTTTGAAATTTACGATGAGTCCAACAGGTTTCTTCGTTACCCGCGGATAATTAATCATCTTACGGGTTTCGTGATTGGTGATGGTATCGATGGTTTTGGTATCGATTACAATCGTATCAAACGTGATGAGATCCGGAATGTAAGAACCCACCTCTACATCCTTATCAGAGATATCAAAATCGAGTTGTGGGCTGTATGGTATATTCCTGAGCTTGAACTCGACTGGGAGTGCATTTTCACAGATTTTTTCATGAAATCCGTGATCGAGACAATTCAGCACTTCACATGCACACCCGATGATTTCACGAGTTTCATCGGAATGAAGAAATTTCTCATCCGTGTTCATCCGTGTTCATCTGTGGTTAAAATCTGAATTTGGGTCGATGTTCAAACTATGCCTGTAGCTGCTGCAACACCGCTTCGCCCATCGCCTTAGTGCCGACACTGGGCAGGCCAAAGGCGATGTCGCCGGTGCGGGTGCCACTGGTCACGGCCTTGCGGACGGCCGCTTCAATCGCATCGGCTGCCTCGTTTTCGCCAAAGCTATAGCGCAGCATGAGGGCGGCGGAGAGGATCTGGGCGCAGGGGTTTGCGATACCCTGACCAGCGATGTCCGGCGCGGTGCCTCCGGAGGGTTCGTAGAGACCAAAGGGGAGGTCCAGGGTATTCTTCTCCGCGCCGAGGCTTGCCGAAGCCAGCATACCGAGCGATCCACAAATCACACCCATCTCATCAGAAAGAATGTCGCCAAACATGTTTTCGGTGAAGAGCACGTCAAATTGGTTGGGATCGCGGGCTAGCTGCATGGCGGCGTTGTCGACATACATGTGGCTCAGTTCGATTTCCGGAGCATGCTTTTTAAAGTAGGCAGTGACGACCTCGCGCCAGAGGACGGAGGTTTCCAGCACGTTGGCCTTATCGACCGAGCAGACGCGCTTGCCCCGGGTCAGGGCGGTGTCGATGGCTACCTGCGCGATTCGCTCGATTTCACCAGTCGTATAGACCATCGTGTCGATCGCCCGTTTTTCTCCGCTGGGCAGCGTGGTGGTTTCCTTGGGCTGTCCAAAATAGATCCCTCCGGTGAGCTCGCGAATACAGACAATGTCTATCCCTTCCGGAATGCGCTCCGCCTTGAGTGGGGAAGCATCGTTCAGCTCGGCATAGAGAAGACCGGGACGAATGTTGGCATACAAGCTGAAGGCCTTGCGGATGGGGAGGAGGGCAGCGCGCTCGGGCTGTTCCTTGGGAGGCAGCGACTCCCATTTCGGTCCACCCACGGACCCAAAAAGAATCGCGTCGGCGTTGCGACAGAGTTCCAGTGTGCTGTCGGGCAGCGCTTGCCCATGGTTGTCGATCCCAATGCCACCGACATCACCCTCGGTATAGTCCAAGGCGAAGCCGTAGCGCTCGCCGACGATAGAGAGCAGGTTAAGGGTCACTTCCATGACCTCAGGTCCGATACCGTCACCCGGTAGTACAGCAAATTTCAGCGTTTTCATAAACTTATTGGTTTTCTGATTAGGAAAAGAAATTGAATGTGCGTTGCTGACTGAAGCCTTCAAGGTTTTTCGTTTGGTTGGCTTGTGCGGGAAAGCTTCGGAGACTTTGCGGATGGGGAGTGTCCGCCTTGACATGGTGCGGGCCAATACTGTTTTATCTACCCCTTATGCTACGAGTACTCCTCACTACTACATCTTTCCAGGATACACCAGGGAAGCATCACGATATGCTCAAAGAAGCTGGCTACGAGCTGATTTGCGAGCGCGGGCCGCTCACTGAAGCGCGGATGCTTGAGCTGGTTGGCGATATTGATGCCTTCCTTTGTGGGGACGACGCGATCACCGCAGCGGTGATCGACAAGGCGCTTCCCCGCCTGAAAGTGATCTCGAAGTACGGGATTGGGCTTGATAAAATTGATGTGGACTACGCGACATCCAAAGAGATACCGATCACATTTTGTCCCGGGGTGAACCACACCACCGTGGCCGAGCACACGTTTGGCCTTTTATTGGCCATCGTCCGCCGTTTGGTTGAGGAGGCGAACTACACCGCCAAAGGCGAGTGGAAGCGGCTCACCGGGCACGAAATCATGGGTCTTAAAATCGGCATCTTTGGCCTTGGCCGGATCGGTAAGGAAGTCGCCAAGAGGGCTAAGGCTTTTGGTATGGAGATTTACGCTTACGATATTTACTGGGATGAAGCCTTTGCCGAAGCGTATGGGGTCCACCGGGTGGATTCTCCGGACGCTTTGGCTGAGGTGGCAAACGTACTTTCGCTGCACACCAACCTGACCGAGGAAACGCGTGATTTTGTGAATGCTGAGCGGATAAGCCGGATGCAAGACGGCGCCATCATTCTTAACTGCGCACGCGGCGAGTTGGCTGATACCAAGGCCATTCTGGACGCCTTGAAAAGTGGCAAGCTGGGTGGTTACGGGGCAGACGTGCTAGATGTGGAGCCTCCTCCCGCAGATCATCCGCTGCTCGGCGCCCCCAATTGCATCATCACGCCGCACATCGGTTCACGCACCTATGAGTCGGTCCAGCGACAGGCCGGTATGGCAACCGAAAACCTGATTCGTGCCCTGAGCGGACAAGAGCCGCTGGCCCAAGCAAACAAGGCACCGCTGCCAAAACTTTAAGCGGGAAAGGTACACGCGCATCCACACAAACCTGAAAAAGATATGTCCGAACAATTTTTTGTCGTCCCCGAGGCCAAGCACAACGCATTGGTCGAAGCGGCCTATCAACACCGTGGCTTTGATGCCGAAGAGGCGGCTGCGGCAGCACGTTTCTCCGCCTACGCTTCTCGACACGGCATCCGCACGCATAATGCGCTGAAAGCCCTTCACCTCGACCATCTCTTCGGAAGTGGCTCCCAGGGCTGTAAACCCAGCGCAAAGATTGAAGTGATCTCCAATCGTTTCAAAGCCTCAGAAGTGTGGAATGCCAACCGCAAGCTCGGCCAAGCCACCGGTTACGCGGCGATCGAGCGCGCGATCGAATTGGCCGATGAGTATGGAGTAGGTCAAGTTTCGGTCGACAACGCCTTCCACTACCTGTGGGGAGGTGGCTACGTGATGGAGGCTGCCAAGCGCGGCTACATTGCCTACACAAACTGTACTGCGGCCCTCGCTGAGGTGGTTCCCTTCAAAGGCAAGTTCCCCACGCTCGGTACCAACCCTCACAGCTGGGGCTTTCCAACTGCGGAAACTCTTGGTTATCCGATCGTGATCGACTGGGCCACTTCTGTGGTCGCCATGGGCCGGGTCCAGCAATTCGCCCGCGAAGGCGTCCAACTTCCGGAAAATGCCGCAGTCGATGCGGAAGGTAATCCCACGACCGATCCTAAAGCGGCCAAGGCACTGCTGCCCTTCGGTGCCCATAAGGGTTACGGCTTGAGCCTCATCAACGAGCTCTTTGGCGGTTTGATCGGCGGATCCTTACCTACTTTGCGCTCGCGCTGGGCGGAGGATGGAGAAAAGCACAGTTGCGCTTTTTACTTCCAAGTGGTCCACCCGGATGCCCTTAGCAGTGGCAACTTCTCGCAGGGCCGCTCCCAAGCGGAAAATCTGCATGCGGTTATTCAAGATGTGATCGGCCACGGTAACGAAAATGCCATCCTCCCAGGGCAGTTTGAGGCCGAAGCCGCGAAGCGCTGCGATGCCAACGGCGGGCTGCTTTTCTCCGCTGCGGAGGTTGAAGCCTTCTCTGAACTCGCTGCAGAATGCGGCGAGGATTCCTGGTCGCTCGATAGCTTCTCACCTGCAAAGTAATCCCACCGATTGCCCCCACAAACTTCACAAGCATTTAAAATAGAAAAATACGACATGGCTAAACTAGAAATTAAACCAGCAGGGTCCTGTAAATATGATTGCGTTTCCCTTGGTGAAGTAATGCTTCGCCTTGATCCAGGTGAGGGGCGCGTGCGGACCGCCCGCGAGTTCAAGGCCTGGGAAGGCGGTGGAGAATATAATGTGACGCGTGGCCTTCGCCGCTGCTTCGGTTTGAAAACAGCTGTCGTGACGGCGTTTGCCGATAACGAAGTGGGCCGCTTGGTGGAGGATTTCATTCTGCAGGGTGGAGTGGACACCGATTGGATCAAGTGGGTCGATTACGATGGCATCGGCCGCACCGTTCGCAACGGTCTTAACTTCACCGAGCGCGGATTTGGTATCCGGGGAGCCAAGGGAGTGCCTGATCGTGGCAACACGGCCGCTTCGCAGCTTAAACCCGGAGACATTGATTGGGAGGAGCTCTTTGGCAAACAAGGCGTCCGGTGGTTCCACACCGGCGGCATCTACGCTGCTCTTTCCGATACCACCCCGGATGTTGTCATCGAGGCGGTCAAAGCTGCGAAAAAACACGGTACCATCGTTTCGTATGACCTAAACTACCGTCCTTCGCTTTGGAAATCGATCGGCGGCGAAGCGAAGGCACGCGAAGTGAATCGCGAGATTGCCAAGTACGTTGATGTCATGATTGGAAATGAGGAGGACTTCACCGCCTCGCTCGGCTTCGAGGTCGAGGGAGTGGATGAAAACATCAGCAATATCGAGGTGGATGCGTTTGCGAGTATGATTAAACGCGCAGTCGCCGAGTACCCAAACTTTA
>PWZW01000286.1 GCA_003567255.1 Puniceicoccaceae bacterium
CGCACTTTGCAGCCCTTTGCTCACAGCATCGTATTTAACAGTGCGCACCAGTTGGCGGCAGGGTTGGCAGCGTTTAACCCAGGCCATCGTCCCGAAATAGGCTTGCGGATCAATCCCGAGTATTCTGTGGGTGGGGTTGATTTGTATGACCCATGCAGCCCTTTGAGTCGCTTGGGCACGACCCGGGAGAACTTGGACAGAACGCTAAGCGAGCTGTCCCCCAAACTTCTTGACCATGTGGATGGACTCCACTTTCACACGCTTTGCGAGCAAGACGCAGATGCGCTCGAAGACACGGCAGAGGCATTTGAACGAGGGTTCGGTGATTTAATCCGTGGCAAGCGGTGGCTGAACTTCGGAGGTGGGCACCACATTACGCGTCCAGGCTACGATGTAGAGCGGCTTTGTCGGGTTGTTCGACATTTTCGCGAAAAATACGACGTCGACGTTTACCTTGAACCAGGGGAAGCCGTTGGCCTACAAACCGGTATTTTAGTCGCCACCGTCCTCGACCTCTTCGTATCCGGAGGTGAGTCCATTGCCATCCTCGACATTTCAGCGACCTGCCACATGCCAGATGTGCTCGAGATGCCCTACCGTCCGAACATTCTCGACGCGGGTGCTCCCAAGGAACACCCTCACGAATACCTGCTCGGCGGAATGTCGTGCCTGGCGGGCGATGTTATTGGAAAATATAGCTTCGAAAGACCCCTCTCGGTGGGCGATCGGCTTACCTTTCTGGACATGGCGCATTACACCATGGTGAAAACCACTACTTTTAACGGCGTTCCGCTCCCTGCTATCTGCCTTTTCGACGCTGAAAAACAAAAACTTGAGGTCATCAAAAAATTCGGCTACGCAGACTACAGGGATCGACTGTCTTAAACCAATTTTACCGCCCTCCTTTTCTATCTTTTTTTGCATGAACCGCTCAGAAACCAAACAGATTGTTGTGATGGGGATAGCCCTCTTGCTCCTTGCTGCGGTGTCGACCCTCCTGGTGTTCAACTTGAAGCAAAAAAGAGAGGTGAACACTGCCTCCCTTGAGGAATCCTCCATGCCGATCACCCCGTCTGCTCCAGAAGTAAGCGAGCGCTCGCCCACGCAAGGTGAAAATGCCGCAGCCATAAGAGAGGCCGCAGCTATGAGGGAGGCCACCGAAGCCCTTCGCGCAGAAGAAACCGCCGCCCGCATTGCGGAATTAAACGAACGTTTGCTAAGGGAAGACGCTGCCCGGCGACAAGCAGAGGCCCGCGTTGCCGAGCTTGAAGCCCGGCTCAATGCGGTTGCCGAAGAACAGGCCGCACTCGCAGAAAGAAGAAAAAGTATCCAGCAGGAGCAAGAGGCCGTCGAGGCAGCCGCAGCCGCTGAGGCAGAAGCTGAGAGCTTACGGATTGCGCTGGAACAAAGCGAACGGCAAGCCTTGCTGGCGGAAAATCTTCGAAAAGCCCAAGCCGAAAGAGAGGCCGCACTGGCAGAGCAAATTGCAATTGAGGAGGCGATCCACGATGCGGGAGGGCGCATCACTGCAACTGGCTACACCTTACGATCCATCAACAACCGCCGTCGAGAGGCGCTCCGCTTGCGCGACCAAATGGAGCGCGCGTCTCAATCGTCGGCGAACGAAGCTGCCGCGAACTGAGGCAAATAGCCCGCTTTTCTTAGGACGTTTACAGAAACCTCACGATATTTCATGCGCCTTTCAGATCATCCATTTTTCGGAAATCTCTCCGAAACCCAAAAATTATCGCTCGTCAAAGATGTTGAAGAATTAAGCTTTGAGGATAAGGAAATCATCTTTGAGGAGAATTCACCCTCGGATGCGGTTTACCTTATCCTATCGGGTTCCGTCGAGTTTTGCAAAAACAGAGAGGAGGAACAAGTTGAGCAGGTAATCAGTAGCTCTCCCTCAGGAAGCTACTTCGGGGAAATCGGGATCCTGACCAAGGAACGACGCTCACTCACGGCAAGGGCACAAGGACCCGCGCGGGTTGCACGCGTTCCGGCTCCACTGGTGGAAGCGCTTTTAGTGAGAGCCAATGATCCCTTGGGAAACATCCTCTCCAGCGTGATCCGACACCTGCAAAGCACAACCAACCACTATATTTCGGAAATCGAAAAACAGGAAAAATTGGCGCTGGTGGGGATGATGATGTCCTCAGTCCTGCATGACTTCAGAAATCCTTTTTCCCTGATCAACATGGCCACGCACTTGATCAGAAAAAAAGCCACCAACCCCGAAGATATCAGCCGATTTTGTACCACAATCGAGGTTCAACTGGATCGAATGACCTCCATGATGAACGATATCATTTCTTTTTCCAAGGGGGGTGAGTCGCTGGATCTCCAAGAAATTGAGCTGGCAGAGCTCTCCCGCTCGCTGGAAGAAAGTTGCGCCCACCTTTTCAAAAAGGAAGGGGTGATGATTCATTTTAATTTCGGAGACGGAAGGTTTGATGGGGATCTGAATAAATTGATCCGCGCACTCCAAAATCTCCTTTCCAATGCGGTGGAAGCCATACAACAGACAAAGCAACCGGGAAGCATCGAACTTTGCGCAAAGGTCGACGGCGAAGAGGTCCTTTTTATCGTTTCAGATACCGGCCCCGGCATTCCAGACGCCATCAAAGAGCGTTTTTTCGAGCCTTTCGTAACTTTTAAAAAACAGGGCGGGACTGGACTGGGCTCAGCAATTACCAAGTCAATCGTTGAAGCGCACGATGGTGCCATAGACTTTAAATCAAGCGCGTGTAGTGGGACTACGTTCACCATCCGCTTACCCCTCAGTCAAAGCTCCGATAAAAAGATCCTGATTGATACAATCTGACGCTACGGAGCCGTGCTTCAGCGTTCACCCGTAAAGTCGTCAAGTCGCGGCATGGAGTGTTGACCAAGAGCGTACATCCTGAGCATGCTTACCCAGTGGAGACACTCGAAACAGCGCAGCGAAAAATTTACCTGGACTTCGCCTGCGAGCTTGCTCGCGAGGCGGGAAATTTTATCCGCCCCATCTTCTGCGAGCGAAGCTTTCACGTTTCCGAAAAAGTAGATGCCTCACCGTTGACTGAGGCGGATACCGGTGCGGAGGCTTTGATTCGCAAGCGCATCAGCGAGCGCTATCCGGAACACGGCATCTTTGGTGAGGAGATGAAGGAAAAACCATCGCATGCTGACTCACCTTTCCGCTGGGTGATAGATCCCATCGACGGCACCAAAGCCTTCATCTCAGGGGTCCCGCTGTTTACCGTTTTAATTGCTCTTGAGTTTAAGGGACAGGCCGTCGTTGGCGTAATTTACCAACCCATCCTCGATCAGTTGGTGGCGGGGGACGGATTCTCTGCGTTTTATAACGGGGTGCCGACTCACGCCCGCGAGTGCGCCGATCTCGCGGACGCCACCCTTTTGACGACCGACGCGCGGAACCCTCTCCTAACCCAAGGAGGCGCCGATTGGCAGGAGCTCGTTTCCAAGGTAAAACTCTACCGAACCTGGGGTGATGCCTATGGGTATTTGTTGCTGGCGGCAGGATACGCGGACATCATGACGGACCCCATTTTAGAACATTGGGATAAAGCCGCCCTCTTCCCGATTTTGAGGGGAGCGGGTATCCGATTCAGCGATTGGACGGGTAACCCAGCCGAAAGTGGACGCTCCCTGATTGCAGCACCCCCCCGACTACACGAAAGCGTTTTGAAAACCATTTACCCCGAAAAACACCGGCCAATTGAAGGTGGGGTGGACGGTGCTTAAGCAATGGCTTTGAGAAAACTTAAGTCAGGGTTCAGACAAGCGGGTGCTTTTGTCTCAAAGCAAAACCACATCGACTTACTGCCTATCCGCCATGCGCTGAAAGGATACTCAAAAGGACATTTCAAGCAAGATTCGCTCAGTGGGCTAAACGTCGCCCTCCTCGCCTTTCCCCAAGGGATGGCCTACGCCCTCATCGCCGGTCTACCGATTCAGTACGGGATCCTTTCCTTTGTCGCCGCCTCCTTGATCGCGTCCCTTTTCAGCAGCTCACGGTTCAACTCTTACGGACCGTCCAACGCGACCGCAGTGCTGATCCTAAGTACGTTCCTCGGACTGCAACTACCTGAAGAAATCACCCCCATTGCGCTTCCCGCACTGGTCTTGCTGACAGGTATCTTTTTGATTATTGGGAGCTACCTAAGGCTCGCAAAAATCGTGCAGTACATCTCCAAAACGGTGATCACCGGCTACATTACCGGAGCCGCCCTCCTGATCATCGCCAATCAGGTAAAAAACGCGCTCGGTTTTGATATCCCGCAAGCTTCGTCGTTTTTTGGCGTAGTCCAGGGGACGCTGAGCCAGCTTCCGACGACGCATCTACCTTCACTTGTACTCTCCTTAACCACCGCTGCCATCTACTTCGCACTTGTCAGGCATTTCCGCAGCCTACCCAATGTCGCGATCACCCTGGTCTGCATGGGTATTGTATCCACGCTTATGGCACACATCGGATACCCAGTGGAAACACTCCAGGCAATTAATCTTGCCGACTGGAACCCGGTAGCCTTTCCCTCGCAGTTTGAATTATGGAATCAACTGCTTTTGCCTGCGCTCGCCCTCGCCTTCCTTATCACGCTGGAATCCTGTTCGATTGGCAAGTCCCTTGCCGCTCGGTCGGGTGATCGCCTGAATACGAATCAAGAAATGTTCGGTCTCGGCGTGGGCAACATTGCCAGCGCGTGCTTGGGTGGTATGGCAGCATCTGCTTCGCTTACCCGCTCATCGCTAAACTGCAATGGCAGAGCC
>PWZW01000227.1 GCA_003567255.1 Puniceicoccaceae bacterium
GACACATTTTCCCGTTCCTTTCCTTATCCGACACAGAGATGTGCCATTTTGCCACATAGCCCAGGCAGGCAGGATCCACCGGTGAGCGCCCCGCGCCTCCACCGCAAAAAAAAGCCCCCTTTCGAAGAGAAAGGGGGCTGAAATTCGGTTTTAAATGGAGGGCCGCTTAGTGTGCGAGATGATATTGTTTCGCGGCCATATGGGTGAGTTCGACCCACTCGTTCCAGTGGCGACGAACCTCTTCGCGCAGCCGACGCATTTCGCGACGCAAAACTTTCCGGCGCTCCTTCGACGCCTCCTTAAATTCGCGTGCCTTCGCCATCAATGCCAAAGAGGTTTCTTCAAAGCGGGTGGCTAATTCTTCCAAGCGAACTTTCAGCTCAGTAGCCATCTCATCGGCTTCATGCTTGAGGTGATCCAAGAGCAGTCGTTTATCCTTTTGCACGAGCGCTTTCTGCACCTTGATGGTGTGGATGCTTTTGAGTGAACGCGTTCCACCGACCTTGGAAGCGGTCCAAATCAACCACTTGGTCGGATCAAAGTGGTACCAGCGGACACCGTTTCGGTAGTCGGCCGCGAAGGCGTGGTGGTAGTTGTGGTAGCCCTCGCCAAAGGTCACAAAGGCGAGCAAGGCATTGTCCACCGCGCTGAGTTCGCGGGCATAGGTCTTGGACCCGATGGTGTGCGCGAGGGAATTGATGAACCAAGTGCAGTGGTGGATCGCCGCAATTCTCAAAATAACTCCAAAATAGAGTGATGCCAAGGGATGCATGAAGAGGCAACCAATCCCGAAGATCGCCAGATTCACCAGTATCGCGAGAGGAAGGTAATATTTGTCTTGGAAAACAACCCGTGGGTTTTTCAGCAAATCCGCGACAAGCTTTGGCTGAAACTCTCTTTGGTAATCAAAAAGCCAAAAAACGTGCGCGTACCAAAAGCCCTTTTTGATCGAGTAGGGATCCTTGTCCGTATCGACGTGGTTGTGGTGGATGCGATGGTCGTGAGACCAAGTCAACGCAGACCATTGAAAAGCCAGCGTCGAGCCAAGCAAAACGCCCCACTCATATATTGGATGCGCAGAATACGCCTTGTGCGAGTAAAGGCGATGGTAGCCCGCCGTGATCGAGATACCCCCGATGATAAAGGTCACCAACAACCACAGCGCCGCACCCCAGGTAAGCATGGATGCCACCCAAGGAAGCAGGGCAATCAACAGTAGATGGTAGCCAGTGATGAAGGCGAATACGTCCCAGTTTTTTATACGCATAATTTCTTAGAGTGTTCTATTTGCGGGTTTCAGCAAACCTGAAAAGCGAAGTCCGGTTGGCAAGGAAAATATTTGTATCTCGGTTTTGATATCAGGAGGCTTAATAGGGCCAATTTGTTGACGAATAATGCTTTGTCTCGAACCGGTCATTTAACACCAGACGAAAAACGCTGCCTCGACGAACGAACGCCTAGCAGGTTGGAGGGCTCCGCAGCGAAAACATTCCCGGCTTAGGCAATGCCACGTCAAAAGTTAGTTAACGCTTGCCAAGCGCAGGGCCAAACCTAGCCTCACGTGGTCTATTCAAGACGAATAAATAAAACTGAAAGATAATTATGACTACAAAACTCGCCATTAATGGATTCGGTCGGATTGGCCGCTTGGTTTTCCGCTCTCTGGTTGAAAAGGGCCTTTTGGGCTCAGAAATCGACGTAGTTGCGATCAACGACCTCGTTTCCGCCGAGAATCTCGCTTACTTGCTCAAATACGACTCCGTTCAGGGTCGTTTCAACGGTACCGTTGAGGTCGAAGGCGGCGATACGCTTGTCGTCAACGGTCACAAGATCAAGTGCCTCGCTCTCCGCGAAAGCCCTGCCTCCCTTCCTTGGGCCGCTCACAATGTCGACATCGTCATCGAATCGACCGGCCTCTTTGTTCAGGACAGTGCCGCCAAGGGTCACCTTGATGCGGGCGCGAAAAAAGTCATCATCTCCGCACCCGGCAAGGGTGACGGCGTGAAGACCGTGGTGCTCGGCGTCAACGATGGCGAGCTCACCGCTGAGCACGACATCATTTCCAACGCCTCCTGCACCACAAACTGCCTCGCCCCGATCACCAAAGTGGTGCTCGACAACTTCGGTATCGCCGAGGGTTTGATGACCACCGTGCACAGCTACACCGCCACCCAGAAGACCGTCGACGGCCCCAGCCCGAAAGACATGAAGGGCGGACGCACCGCGGCGCTCAACATCATCCCCTCCAGCACTGGCGCCGCCAAGGCAGTGGGTTTGGTCCTGCCATCTGTCCAAGGTAAGCTCACGGGAATGGCCTTCCGCGTACCGACCCCAACCGTCTCGGTGGTTGACCTCACGGTAAAAACTGAAAAAGCCACCTCCTACGAGGAGATTTGCCAGAAGATGAAAGAGGCTTCCGAAGGCAGCCTGAAGGGCATTCTTGGCTACACCGAAGACGAAGTGGTTTCCAGCGACTTCATCCACTGCGAACTCAGCTCGATCTTCGACGCTGGCAGTGGCATCGGTCTGAGCGATACCTTCTTCAAGTTGGTTTCCTGGTACGACAACGAGTGGGGCTACTCCAACCGTGTCGTGGAATTGGTTCAAAAGACCGCCAAATTCCTCTAAGATCTACCCAGAGGTAGGTTGCTCCTAATTTACAAGCCGCTGCGACAGTTGTCTGAAAAGACTTCCCTGTTCGCAGCGGCTTTTTTTATTTACCACCTTTCTGAATTTTTCTGAACATCCATTTTATGACTGCTACACAAACCATAAACGACGTTAACCTGGCCGCCAAACGTGTCCTTGTCCGGGTTGACTTTAATGTACCGCTCAACGGCGGGAAGGTCTCCGATGATTCCCGGATCATCGCGGCCATCCCAACCATCCAGCATCTGGTCTCCCAGGGAGCCAAGGTTATTTTGGCCAGCCACCTCGGTCGGCCCAAGGGGGAGAAAAACCCCGCCTACACCCTCGCGCCCGTGGCCGCCTACCTCGCTGAAAAGCTGGGTAAGCCCGTGCGCTTCGTCGAGGACTGCATTGGCCCGGTCGTCGAATCTGCGGTCGGCGAAATGAAGGATGGCGATGTCATCCTGCTCGAAAACGTCCGCTTCTACGCCGGTGAGGAAAAAAATGATCCGGCATTTGCCAAGCAACTGGCCTCCGTCGCCGATGCTTATGTGAACGACGCTTTTGGCACCGCCCACCGCGCCCACGCCTCCACCGCAGGGGTGGCCGACTACCTTTCCCCGAAAGTGGCCGGCTTCGTGATCGAAAAAGAGCTCGCCTACCTTGGTGAAAAAACGGCCCACCCGGACCGTCCCTTCACCGTGATTCTGGGGGGTGCCAAGGTGAGCGATAAGATCAGTGTGATCGACGCCCTCCTCGACAAGGCCGACACCATCCTTATCGGCGGCGCGATGGCCTACACCTTCGCCCTCGCGGAAGGCAGAACCGTAGGCAATAGCCTGAGTGAACCCGACAAGGTGGAAACCGCCAAGGCTGCGCTCGAAAAAGCCAAGGCCAAGGGCGTGAAGTTTCTCCTCCCCCTCGATAACCTCGCCGTCGACAGCATTGACTTCGGTGCAAAAACCGTCGGCAATACCCGCGTCTTCGAAAACAACATCGAGGATGGCTGGGAAGGCGTCGACATCGGCCCGAAAACAGTCGAGCTCTTCGCCGAGGAATGCCGCAAATCAAAGACCCTGCTCTGGAACGGCCCGATGGGCATTTTCGAGATTGAGGCCTGCAACAAAGGCACCTTCGCCATCGCCAAGGTCATTGCCGAAAGCGCCGGTACCTCCATCATTGGCGGGGGCGATTCGGTCAAAGCCATCAATAAAAGCGGCTACGGTGACAAAGTTACCTTCATGAGCACCGGTGGGGGCGCGTCACTCGAATTCCTCGAAGGCAAGGCCCTCCCTGGCGTCCTCGCACTTGATACCAAATAAATCTGAAATCTTATGAGTAAATACATTCGCAAATATCTCATCGCAGGAAACTGGAAGATGAACCTAAACGCCGCCGAAGGCGCTGACCTCGCCAAGGAAGTGGCAGGTTTAGTTGGCCACCAGACCTTGGTCGGCGTCACGGTTTGCCCGGCCTTCACCTCACTCGAGGCGGTGGCCAAAGTGGTTGAGGGCACCAACGTCTCCCTCGGCGCCCAAAACATGCACGCGAAAGCCTCCGGTGCCTACACCGGCGAGGTTTCCGCCGAAATGCTGCGGCACCTTTTCTGTTCCTTTGTTATCCTCGGGCACAGTGAACGCCGGGAGTACTTCAAGGAAACCGATGCCGAAGTGAACGAAAAGCTTTTGACCGCGTTGGACGGCAATTTGAAACCGATCCTTTGCGTTGGTGAGACCCTTGAACAGCGGGAGTCCGGAGCCATGCTCGAGGTGATCAAACAACAGGTCGAGGGCGGCCTTGCCGGCGTTTCCAAGGATAAGCTGGAGAATGTCGTCATCGCTTACGAACCCGTCTGGGCCATCGGCACCGGTAAAACCGCCACACCGGAGATGGCGCAGGAAGTCCACGCCGCCATCCGAAAGCTTCTTACCGGCCTCTACGACGAAGGTGCGGCGGCCCGCGTGCGCATCCTCTACGGTGGCTCGATGAAGCCGGAAAACGCCCCCGAGCTGCTCGCGCAAACCGACATCGACGGTGGGCTGATCGGCGGAGCCTCGCTGAAAGCCAGCGCCTTCGCCGACATCGTCGGAGCCGCCGTCAAGCTCGCTTCCTAAGCGTTTACAGCGCATCCAAAGC
>PWZW01000091.1 GCA_003567255.1 Puniceicoccaceae bacterium
AACTACCTCAACGTCGTCGCTGCGGTGGCTCCAATGCTCGGGCTCCTCGGAACCGTGAGTGGTATGATCAACGCCTTCCAAACGATCGGCCAGATTGGGATGGGCGATCCGACGGCACTCGCTGGTGATATCGGCGAGGCCCTCATTACCACGGCTACGGGGCTTTCCATCGGCATTCCGGCCATGATCTTTTACTTTATTTTCCGCAACCGTCTGAGCACTCGCATGGTCGAGACGATTACCGCAGGGGGGAACCTCATCGATGCGTTGGCGGGTGAGTTGAACGAGGTTCAAGAGGAAGCCATGGAAACGTCCGCTGCGGAGTAGCGGCGACGGCTTGCACCTAAGGGAATTATGGCTCAATCGCTCCAGGTCTATAAACAGCGTCGGCAAACGGTTCGGCGTAAGCGGACGGTGGCTTCGCAAATTCAGTCTGTGGTGCTCGCTTTTGTAGTGCTGGTGGTCCTCTTGCTGGTGGCCCGCTACGTCACGGTGCTGGTAACCAGTATGCGGGAAGAACCCGTTTTTGTTGCTCCCAAAACCATTTATCTCCCCCAGCGGGAGTTGGAGCATTCCATGGCAGTGGCCGAATTTCAAAATGCGGCCGCCACCCCAGCGACGGTTCCACAGCTGACGACAGAGAGTCTCTTGGCAGATTCGCCCGCCTTACCCGCGATTCCCAATGTTGATTTTACGCCGGTGGAGAATGAGGCGATCGTCTCCGAAGCCGATGCGCTCTTCGGCCAATCCGGTTTGATGGGCGCACTGGGCGAATTGAGCTCCCAAGCTTCAAGTGTATCCTTTTTGGGTATACGCGAAGAGGCGAGCCGTTTTGTGATTGTTATTGATGTATCCACTTCCGTGGTGAACACGGTGAACGCTTCGGGTACGCCGATGGCGCGTATCCAACAGGAAATGCGTGAGCTTATAACAAACCTTAACGCAAATACCCTCTTTAACCTCGTCTTACACTCGCGCAATCACTCCGCGTTTCAGCAACAACTGGTCCCGGCGACCGTGGCCAACAAAGAGGCGGCGATTGCTTGGGTGGACCGTCGCTTCCCTTCTCCACCGGATTATGCATTTCGGGCGAGCGACTCGCGTCAAGTCGGCGAAATGCGGAATGGGATTATCGGGATTATGGATTTTGTTTTCGATGCCCAGCCCGATGTCATTTTTATGATGTCTGACGCGGGCTATTTCACGACGCTGGTGGATGGTGGGCAGCGTCCGGTGACGACTCGTGAGCTCAATGACCTGGTTAATCGTCGCCAGCGGGATTTGGCCGAGAATACCCGTATCCACTTCATTCACTTTCCTGATCCGCGCAACATTCAGGATGGCAGGATCGGCGGGGACATGCGCCGTATCACCACCTCAAACAACGGACAGTTCCGCGCTATCAGTAACTGAGCGTGGGCTTCCGTTCGCCGCAATCACACAGGCAGGAATGTCTGTGCCACGAGCCGTACCGGCCGCTTTTCCTAAGCGCACCCCAAGGGCAACGGGCTTGACTAATGTGGGCTTGGGCAACGCCCAAATACCTTGCTTAACCATGGCCCGCAGGCTGAAGGCCTGTATCAAATTAGCTGCATGCCAGGAGCATTTGACGATGTTTGCCGGTGCGCCGCAATCACACAGACAGGAATGTCTGTGCCACGAGCCGTACCGGCCGCTTTTCCGAAGCGTAACCCAAGGGCAACGGCCTTAACCAACGTGGGCTTGGGCAACGTCCAGGCACTAGGCTTAACCATGGCCCGCAGGCTGGAGGCCTGCATCAAATCTGCTGTATTCCGGGGAATTTGACGATGTTTGCCGGTGCGCCGCAATCACACAGACAGGAATGTCTGTGCCACGAGCCGTACCGGCCGCTTTTCCTAAGCGCACCCCAAGGGCGACGGCCTTAACCAACGTGGGCTTGGGCTACGCCCAAGTACCAGGCTTCACAGGTTTAGGGACAAAGCGTGGGAACGCGTGCGTGCCCGACCATTAGCGAATTTCCCCTTTGCCGTGGACAATGAATTTGTAGGTGCAAAGTTCTCGTAATCCCATCGGACCGCGCGCGTGCAAGCGGTCGGTGGAAATGCCAATCTCCGCCCCAAGCCCAAACTCAAAACCGTCGGTGAAGCGAGTGGATGCATTGTGATAAACGGTCGACGCATCCGCGCCTGAGAGAAACTCCGCTGCGGCCGCTGGATCTTCAGTGATGATCGTTTCGCTGTGTGCAGACCCGTAGGTGTTGATAAAGCGGATTGCGGCGGCGGTATCGGGTACCACGCTGATTGCGATAATCAAGTCGTTGTATTCAGTCCGGTAATCTTCTTCGCTCGCAGCAACGACCGGAAGACCCGTCCCCGCAAGGATGGCCGCGGCGGGCTCGTCGACGCGCAACTCCACCCCTTTATCATGGAGTGCTTTGGCCAGGCCGGGCAGCTGCGCACTGGCATCTGTGTGGATCAAAAGGTTCTCGATCGCGTTGCAAACGCTTGGGCGCTGGCACTTTGCATTGATCACAATGGATTCCGCCATGGCCGGGTCTGCTTTCGCATCTACGTAAGCGGTGCATACGCCCGTGTAGTGTTTGATAACAGGGATGCGGCTGTTTTCGACGACGAAGCGAATCAGGTTTTCACCCCCGCGTGGGATCAGGCAGTGGACGCTTTCATCGTGCTTTAGCAGCTCGCTCAGCGCTGCGCGATCGGTGGTTGGGATGAGTTGGACCACATTTCGGTCTATCCCACAGCTTTCAAGGGTGTCGCCAATAATTTGACCGAGGCAGGTGTTGCTGTGGAAGGCTTCCTTGCCACCCCGCAGGATGCTCGCGTTTCCTGATTTCAGGCAGAGGATGGCACAGTCAACGGTTACGTTTGGCCGCGATTCGTAGATGATGCCGATCACACCAATCGGGACACGGATTTTGCGCAGGTCAAACCCGCGCTCCGGCTTCAGACGCTCAATCTCCTCGCCAACGGGGTCAGGCAGTGCCGCCACCGCGCGGACACCCTCAGCCATGGCCGCAATGCGTTCGGGCGTGAAGGTGAGGCGTTCCAGCATAGGCCCGGAGAGGTCCATCGTTTTGGCTGCTTCGAGATCCTTCCGGTTCGCCGCTAAAATCTGATCGGTCGCTTCCACCAGTCGGTCCGCGAGTTTCGCCAAAAAATCGTTTTTAAGCTCAGTCGAGAGGCCCGCTGCGGCGTGGGATGCCGTTTTCGCTTTTGTGGTCAATTCCTTGATGAGTTGTTCGATGTTTTCGCTCATAGTATGTTTTGATTTCGGTGGGTTTTCGGAAGGGCTACGCTCCAGTACTTCCGATTTGGCCGGAGGCTAAGGTTGGGAGCATGCTCAGCGTTGCAAACAGTGCAACGGATTTCCTTGGCGCGGCTTGCCCAGCACCTGAACTTGTCCAAAGTGTTCGCCAGGGTACGCCTGCGCTTGTGTGCCACGAGCGGACCTTGGGAAACTTGAGGGCCTACCCGGAAATTCGGGTGCGCAAACGCTGCCAGCTCGCTTCGGATAGTGTGGTGCCGTCGATTTGTACGACTTCACTCCCGAGCATTGCACCGAAGTGACCGCAGGTTTCGATGGTGCATTCGCGGAGCCAACCATAAAGGAATCCTGCTGCCCAAAAATCTCCCGCCCCGGTGGTATCCATTAACTTTTTTGCCGGGATCGCCGGGCAGTGGATAGTTTGGCCGTTATGCCGTATCCATGCCCCTTCGGCACCCACTTTGACAGCTGCGAGCGTACAGCGTTCACCGAGTAACTGAGCCGCTGCCTCCGGAGTGGTTTCCGTCCCTGCGTAGGCGGCAGCTTCCTCTTCGTTGGCGAAGACAAGGTCAATGTAATCGCTTAAGAGCGAGTCGAGGAGGTCCTTCGCCGCCTCGACGACTTCGAAAGAAGCAAGGTCCAGGCTAATCGTGCAGCCAGCGGTTTTTGCGCTGTCGAGAACGCGTAACATTAGGTCGCGGTTAAAGAGTAAGTATCCTTCGATGTGGGCGTGGTTACAGCCCGCGAAGTCGCCCGAATTGATTTCCTCTGGGGAAAGCGTCATCGCCGCACCGAGATCGGTGCGCAGGGTACGCTGACCGTCCGGCGTGACCAAAGACAGGCACCGTCCGTTGGGAACGGTCCCTATTTTAAATCGCGAGCTATCCCCGCCGAGTTGACTAAAGCTGTCCCGATAAAAGGCACCGGCGACGTCGTTGCCCGTTTTCCCAAGGAAAGTGCCCGCCTGCCCAAGCTGACTCAGGGCAAAGAGTGTATTGCCCGCAGAGCCCCCGGGACTCTGCACCGACGCATCATTGATTTTCGCCAGCAGCACATCCAACTCGCTCGCTCCGACAAGTTCCATGCCGCCTTTGGCCCCTGAAATATCGGCCAATTGCGCATCGCTGACTTGGGCGATGGTGTCGACGATGGGTGACCCGACTCCAATGATGGTTTTGGCTGATGTATTCATGGCGTGTGTTGGCTAACGTTTAGCGTGGTGACCAGAAGGCTCTCATCGTCGATCTCAATTTCGATCGTGTAATCGCCCGGTTCGTTAAACCGGAAGTTGTTGATTTCGTTAATCAGATTAATGCGATGGACCGGGCCGGGAGATTTAAACTCGCGTTTCACGATGCTGCGGCGCTCTCCGAGCGGTAGGCTCATGTGGATACCGAGCTCGTGGTCGCCAGTGGAAACGCTGGTTATGCTCAAAAACCAAAGCATTCGGGGGTGAATGATCGGAAACTGAACCCCGCGCAAATTGGA